>JBAUUG010000447.1:0-21423 GCA_049582585.1 Bryobacteraceae bacterium
AGTCTCGGCCTTGGCAGGCTCCTCCTGCGGCGCGGCTAAAACGGCCGCGGCATCGGCGTTTTCCGCCGAGGCGCCGTCCAGAGAGAACTCTCCATCCGACGCTTCCAATACCTGCGGCTCTTCCACCTTATCGAGAATCGCCTGGTCGGCCGGATCGGCCTGACGCTCGCGTTCGAGAAGTGCTTGCAATTCCTCGGGCGTCAGTTCTTCACCGGCTTCGCCCGCTTCCTCGAGTACCGGATTTTCGGCTATTTCATTCAGGATCATGTCTTTCAGCTCCATGCGGTTGAGCTGAAGGACGGTGACCATTTGCACCAGCCCCGGCGTGAGTATTTGCTTTTGCTGGACTCCCAGATGCAGCCGTTGCGAAAGCGAACTCATTTGGTCTTAAGTTTAACACCGCCTTGGGGTGTATTCCGTTTGGAAAAAACGGAGCTTCAGGCAGCTTTTCGGACCTGATTTAAGCCGGAGATTGCGCCTTCCGGAGCGTATTCGCCAGCCCCTAAGCAATTCTCCGATAGCGGTCACTCACTGCGCAGCGACAGCTGCGGATCGATTCGCGCCGCTCGCCAAGCTGGCACACTCGCCGCGATAAGCGCTACAATTCCCACCAAGCCAGCCACTCCCAGCAGTGTGACGCCATCTAATGCTCCCACTCCATACAGCAATCCCCGTATGGCTCCTGTCACCGCCGCAAGCCCGGCCAGTCCGAACACTACGCCGGCGGCCGCTAGCGTCGCGCTCTCCCGCAACACAATGACAACAATACCTCGCAGGCTCGACCCCAGAGCCAGGCGGATGCCAAACTCCTGAGCCCGCCGTGCTGTCAGATACGCCAGCGTTCCATAGAGACCCACCGCCGACAGCAGCACCGACGCCCCCGCGAAGATCGAAAGAACGAACAAAATAAACCGGGTGTCGCCGATCGACTCCGACACGTACTCACTCATGGGACGAATATCGAACGCCGCCCGCTCGGCATGGACCGCGCTCACGGCCGCTTGGATTTGCGGCGCCAGTCGCTCTGGGCTCTCGTGCGTCTTTATCACTAACGTTCCCGGATACTCATCAGGCAGCATGAAATGCGGTATGTTCTCATCCCGCACCCGCGTAGCGCGCACCGCGGCTGTCACCCCGATTACCTCGAGTTCGTCCCGCCGACCCGTTCTGTAGACCGCAAGCCGCTTGCCAATCGCTCCCTCGGGCCACAGCCGCTTTGCTAGAAGATCGTCGATAATCGTGACTCTCGGCAGATCCGCAATGTCAGCGTCCGTGAAGTCGCGGCCGACCAGCAGCGGCGTGCCGATCACGCCCAGGTAACCCGGAATCGCTCCTTGCTGTGTAGCAAGCAACGGATGGACCTCGGGCTGGTCCGCTCGTCCCACACGGCGGGCCTGCTGGTCCCCGGCGAGCGGTATCGGGTCGGCGGCGCTCACTCCCTGAACCTCGGGTATCGCGCGAACCCGTTCGATGATGTCTCGCATCAGCGCCCATCTTTGCTCCATCCCCGGTTGAAGTTGAAGGGCACTTTGACCGTCACTACATCGACCGGATTGAAGCCGAGCTGGATATGCACCAGGTTTACGAATGAGCGCAGCATGAGTCCCGCGCACGCTAGCGGGAGAATTGACAGCGCCACTTCCGCCACCACGAGCGTCCGTTGCAGTCTTCGCGATCCGGCCGTTTGTGTACGGCCTGCACGCAACGCACTCGACGCCTTGTGAGAGGCCATTCGCCACGCCGGCAGCAACCCAAAAAACGTGCTTGTGACGACCGATAGCGCGACCGCGATAAACGTAACTGGCATGTCCATTCCGATTCTCGATTGCAACGGGATGTGGGAGTAAGTCAAGCGCCCAAGCCCTTCCAGCCCGAAGCGCGCGCATAACAATCCGATACCGGCAGCGCCAATCGCAAGGACAAGGCTCTCGGTAAGAAGCTGGCGCATGACCCGGATTCTTCCTGCGCCCAGCGCTCGCCTGATCTCAAACTCGCGCTGCCGCGCCGAACCTCGCGCCAACAGCAAATTCGCCGCGTTCACGCAAGCAATCAGCAGCACAAAGCCGACCGCTCCTGACAGAAAAAACAGCGCCGGCCTTGCTTCGCGCGTAATCTCCTCATGCAGCAGCCAGGCTCTCAATTGCAGCTTGCCGCCAGGCCCGTGATCCGATGGCGATGCTTGCCAACCTTTACCGCGCGAATAGAAATCCGGATACTCCCGCTCGAATTGCGCCGCGAGGGTTTGCAACTCGGCGTTTCCTTCCGCAAGTGTCACGCCGGGCCTGAGCCGAGCGAGAACCGGGATGCCGCGATACCTTCGCTCCGGGCTCAACGAGGCAGGGAACCACACGTCGATCTTCTCCGAGGCACTCACGTCTGGAGGCATAAATAGACGAAACCCGCGAGCGAGCACTCCTACGATCCGCACCCTGAGATTATTGACAAGCACTGCTTTTCCGATGACACTTGGGTCGGCGGAAAACCGGCGGCGCCACAATTCATCGCTGATCACAATCGCCAATACCTGCTGCTTGCCTTCGTCGACCCGCGAATCCAGCGTCCGCCCTAATGCTGGGTATGCGCCCAGTAACGGAAGAAAATTGTCGGAAACACTGGCTGCCTGCACGTGTTCCTTGTTGCCCTGATATTCCAGATTCGCATCCACGGCGTTGATCATGGAAACCTGCTCGAAGGAACGGCTGTGCTCTTTCAAGTCCAGCACTTCCCCGTCGGTTGCGCCTGTGTTCGGAACATTGCGCGCGTCCACTCGAATTGCTACGATGCGGTTTGGCGCCGGATAAGGCAACGGCCGCCAAAGAACAGCTCTGATCAATCCGAACATCGTAAGGTTGCTGCCGATGCCAAGCGATAAAGTCACAAGCACAACAACAGTAAACCCCGGCGATCGCAGCAACCAACGGCATGCATAGCGAATGTCCTGAATTGTCGTCTCGACGCTATGTCCCAGCCATGCCTCCCGAACTTGCTCTTTGATCTGTTCAACACCGCCTATTTCTACCAGCGCTTGCCGCCGCGCCTCCTCTGGATTCATGCCTGTGCGAAGATTGTGCTCCGCCATTTCATCCGGATAGGCGCGCAGTTCCGCCTCGAGTGTGTCTTCCGCTCGCTGCCTCCGCGCGAGATTGGCAAAGAAGCGCTTGATCCTTCGGACCATCCTCATCCGGCAGACTCCAGCAGTGCGCTCATCGCATCGACAATCCGCGTCCAGGTCTTTTTCTCGAGGGTCAACTGCCGTCGGCCGTCGCGCGTAATCTTGTATTGCCGAATGCGGCGGCCCTCTGTCGATTCCTGCCACTCCCCTTCGATCCAACCCTCCTGTTCCAGCCGATGGAGCGCTGGAAACAGCGAGCCGGCTTTTACCTGGAAAGCTCCCCGTGTGACTTGAAAAATGCGTTCTGCAATCGCCGAGCCGTGGATGGGGCGCAGGTCGATCGTACGAAGGATGAGAAGGTCAAGGGTCCCTTTCAGGAGCTCAAGTGCCGGTTCAGCCATATGGAGTAGATATTCGATATCGATAATCTATATCACACAAAGGATTTCGCGACTGGGGGCGGGAAATAGCTACTGATTCCGGGTCGTACTCCGTTTGTTCAGGAAGTGTCCAGCTATTCCATAAACAGTCCGGTAACAAAGTCGCCTGTAACTCGCGCCATCGAGATTCGCATCAATTCGGCGGACCGCTGCCGGGACGGCGATCAGGGCCTGGGCGGCGCCCGGCCGGCGCTGGAGTAGCGATTGGGTCAACGGCAGCGATCAGGTCGGCGTGAAGCCCGGCGCTGAGGTCGTCAGTATTCAGAGCAACCAAGCGCGCAACGGACAGCTCACCTTCTTGATCGTTGTAAACCTGGTCTTCAGCCTGTGTTGTGCGGTGAATGTTGTGTTCGGTATAGGGCTTGTACTGCATCAGCTTGATCGAAAGGTCTTCCGGAAAAAAGATTTGTCCGACGTGCGAGGTATGTCCTGCCCCGTAAGACCTTCCGGCCTTTTCTCCACCTACTCGAACTTTGAAATGTATGTGGTTAGTTCGTCCCATATAGAAGCCCGGAAAGACGGTTTGAAAGACTACGACGCCTTCTGCATCGGACAACTGTATGCCGCGAAGAAAGGTGAGCTTATCGGTCGGAGAATTCTGCGGCGGAGGTCCCATCATTCCCTCTGGCGGGCCCGGATGATTTCGCGGATGTTCAGGATCAAAGCCTGGCGGCGGACCCCCAGGTCCCATGGGATTTTGCTTGGTAAAGCCGGAATAAAGCCCCAGCGCATCACAATGCCAGAGATCGACGGCTACGTTGGGGAGCGGTTTGCAGTCTTCAGCATGCAGCACGACCAAGCGAAGCGAAAGCGGTACACCCGGCTTACCCTCTACGATGTTCGAGCGGAGGAGCTCGTCAGAGACGTAATACGGACCGACTTCCTGCTCCGGCACGAGTCTGCAAGCTCCTGTCTCAGGAGCAAGGCCGAGCGCTCCTGCGGCACGCTGCCGCCCAAAGGTGCTGACTAGAGTCAGCGCGGTTCCTACAAAGCGGCGACGGTTAAGAATTGGATTTTCGTTCATCTCATTTCCTACGACGTCATGCGTCGACAGTAGGGACTATTCCAGCGCGCTACCGAGGGCAGGCTAACTTGCCAAACCGGGCGGGAAATAAAAATTCTCGCCCAGATAAATTCGGCGCACTTCCGGATCGTGGCCGAGCGATTCAGGAGATCCAGCCCGAAAGATGCGTCCGCTGCTGATGATATAGGCGCGGTCAGTTACCGCAAGCGTCTCGCGAACGTTGTGATCGGTGACCAGAATGCCGATGCCTCTCTTCTTCAGATCGCCGATAATGCGCTGAAGTTCCAGCACCTGGATGGGGTCGATGCCCGAAAATGGCTCATCGAGCAAAATAAAATCGGGTTGCAGAACGAGGGATCGCGCGATCTCGACACGCCGCCGCTCACCGCCGGATAACATATAACCTTTGCTGTGCCGCACCGTTTCGAGGCCGAGGTCGGAAATCAACTCCTTCATCCGCTCACGGCGCTGATGCCCATTCAGAGGCAGGGTCTGCAAAATCGCCATCAGGTTATCTTCAACGCTGAGCTTGCGGAAGACGGAGGCCTCTTGCGGGAGATAACTAACGCCGCGACGCGCACGCAAATACATGGGCAATTGGGTGATCGGCCGCCCATCGAGGAGAACTTGCCCGGAGTCCGGCAAGATCAGCCCGACGATGATATAGAAAGAGGTCGTCTTGCCCGCGCCGTTGGGTCCTAAGAAGCCGACAACTTCGCCCTGTTCCACGCGAACCGTGACGTTGTCGACCACTCTGCGGCCGTTGTAAGATTTTGAAATCTCAACGGTCTGCAGAGTTCTCATGCGCTTGTCCTATGATACGCGTTACGCCGGGGCCGCTCTGGTGGCCGCGCTCGCCTGTTTTCGACTCTGCCACGTTCACCTGCTATGGGCTGACGAAGACTATCACCTGGCGGCGGCAATTCACATTCTGCACGGCAAGATTCCATATCGCGATTTTTGGTATGACAAGCCGCCTCTCAATGCCGCTTATTACCTCTTAATCGGCGGTCACGCGGGCTGGCTGTTGCGAGTCCTTGATGTCTTCTACGTGCTGCTGGCTTGTCATCTGGCGTATCGGCTAGCGCGCGCTTGGTGGGGTGAAGCGGAAGGCTGGACAGCGGCGTTTCTGCTGGCGTTTTTCACAATCTTTTATCTTCCTTCCGCGGTGATACCGTTTGCCGCCGATGCATTGATGTTGGCTCCGCACTTAGCCGCCATGTATTTCGCGCGGGAAGGGCGGCCGTTCTGGGCGGGGCTCTACGCAGGCATCGCGTTTCTGGTCAATCCGAAAGCGGTATTCGTGCTTGCGGCTTGCGCGGTTTGGCTGATGTCCGGCATCCCGGCGTTGCTTGCCGCGTTTGCTATTCCTGTGATCGCAGGATTCCTGCCGGCGCTCGCCTGGGGAGCTTGGGCCGGCTACTGCGAACAGGTCTGGCGATGGGGACTGATTTACGCGCGAGGATCGCCGGTAACGGATCCGTTCAGAAACGGGTTGGTGCGAACCTCGCATTGGATCGGGTTTCATTCCGCTCTGGCGGCAGGCGTTGCGTTCGCCTGGCTGCGCATCGCGCGGGATGACCGCTGGAAGTTGGGAGCGTGGCTCGCGTTATCGTTTGCCGCGGTTTGCCTCGGGACCCGCTTCGCACCGCACTATTTCTTTCAGATGTTAGCGCCGATGGTGATTATCGCCTCGAGAGGAATCGTACTGGCGTTTCGGGAATACAGAAAACCGGCGGCGGTTTTCCTCGCGATTTGTCTCGCTGTGCCGCTGATCCGTTTTGGGCCCCGCTACGCTTCGCTCGCCCTCGACAATCTCTTGAGTCGAGAGCCCCATTGGTCCGACGTGGCGATGGATCTGGACAGCCAGCATGCGGCTCGGAAGATCTTGTCGATGGCACGGCCCAACGACAGTCTGTTCGTCTGGGGATATCGGCCGGATCTTTACGTCTATACGCGAATGACTTCCGACAGCCTCTTCTGGGATTCACAGCCTCTGACCGGCGTGCCCGCCGACCGCCATTTGTGGCAAGCCAATCCAATCTACGGCGGACCGGCGGCTGAGAATCGCCAGCAGCTTATTCGCTCGCATCCGGCGTTCATGGTGGATGGACTTGGTATCTTCAACCCCAAGCTGAAGCCAGGCGTATATCCCGAGCTGCGGCCGTGGCTGGCACATTACAAGCTGATGGATCAGACTGCGCTGTGCCAGATTTATCGGCGAGTGGAATAAGGGCGGGACGATAGTCGTTCTACGAACTAGGCGCGTATACAAGAAAAACTCTACATTCTAATTACCTTTCACTACTTACCGCAGCCACGAGGATAGGCCTCTTACTTCGTTCCTTCGGAAGAATGTAAGCCGGAGGAGCGCCATGCTCGGTCGCACACTTGTCTTTTGCCTGCGCCCTGCAGATCGCAGGCGGCCAATCACTCGCGCCTTCCACACCAGCTAAGAGTACATCCGGCTGAACGGCCAGATTGTGGCAATCGAGAACGCGGTTCCGGATCAGTCGCAGATCGGGACCGTTCCAGCGGCGAACGCCACCTATACCGGACCGCAGACGTTTTCCGGGTGGGCATTCGACAACGCGGCCGCAATCGCCAGGCTGGATGTATCCGTCGATGGATCTCGTTCGGAACCGCGGCGTTTCCCTCCGGAAAGTTCCATTTTGTATAAAGATGCTTCGGGCAAGCAACTTGAGAGTATGGCCGAGACTTGATGGATCCACTTGGGAGGTCGCGTACACGTATACAAATGGGGAACCGCCCACGGAGATCGAGCGCAACCGTTGAACTTCGACTAATTTCTCATGGCCAGTAAAACGACCACGCTCGAAATACAAACGGAGGGCCAGGGTACCCGAGCCTTCTGCAGAGGCAGGCGTTCGCGATAGGCAAGTTGTGGGCCGACGCCAGGACCGGTAGGAGCTACTGATGAGCAGGGTTAACCATATCTTGAACGAGCACGCAGACTCGAGGTCCAAGCTGACGATCCGGACCTTCACCGATACGGAGGAGGTTCCAGAGACTTACGTCCTCATCGAGGGCGATCAAGCCGCCCTCCAATTTTTGGCTGAGTTGATACTCGCCCACGCTTCCTCTGACGTTTGCAATCTCGCCATTCACCCCCAGTCGGCGGGAAAATTGCATTTCAGCAACGAGTCGACCGCTGGAATCTACATCCATCGCGTGCCCTGCGATCTGCACAGGGATGATACGATCCGTTGATTGAAGAGCCGGGCGTAATGCGGGTAATGCGAGGGTAATGCCTAATGCGGCGTAATGCCGGGACGCGTAATGCGGGGACAGTCCGCCTGTTCACCCGTTTTCTGAGCGGTCCAGGAGCGCTATGGGGTCTGGGGGAGCATTTGGCAGCCCTAGACCGCTGAGTGCACTGGCAAAATTCAATGAGGGGCAGATCACTCAACTTAAATCAATCCCAGCTGGGATATCTCCCCGAATTGCCCGAGCACCGGGTATGCGTCTACTTTGAATATGCTGGCTTCATCGCCCGGCTCGCATACGTTCCAATTCAAGGCACGCTACGCAGACGGAGTGCCCGACGCTGCCCCGCTGAGAAAAACGTTGAATGTCGTCGCGTGGGGCGGGCCGGGGCTGAATGGCAGCTTGGATGCGCCTGCCAGTGGAAGCGTGCAAACGGGCACGGTGACGGTGCGAGGGTGGGGCCTGGACAGCGGGGCCAAAACAACCTCGGTGGCTGTATTTATGGATGGTCTCAATTTCGGCACGCTGGGGCTGTTCACACAGCGAACCGACGTTTGCGTGACGGCAGGAAACGCAAACTGGAACAGCTCACCCGATTGCAAGAACTCAAGCTACATCGGCTTCAGTGGAACGTACAGCATCGCGGGCCTGGCGGTAGGCTACCACGCGATATGCATAGTCATCAGCAGCGCGAATGGATCGGTCTCTTTCGGGCATGCCTTTGTCACGACCAGCGATTTAGCCGGTCAGTGGATTCGCCGAGCCTAAATGCGAGCGTCAAAGGGACGGTGGGGAATGTGGGGACGGGGAATGTGGGACGGGGAATGTGGGGACAGTCCACCTGTTTACCCATTTTCGATGCGGTTCGCGGCTCGAGCTCGTATGACGACCTTTATGGCGCTGCGATAATCCACGAGGTGGGCCAAACCAAGTTGTCAAGCGCAACCGATGGGGAACCGGCCACGGAGATCCAATGGGGTTACGGTCAAGGCGTTCCCGGAGCCGCCCTGAGGGAGATCGTAACCGACTATTAGCCATTTGCGGCCCCGCGGATTTCGGGGACGATTTACGATCGCCCCTGCCAAGTCATCACATACGATGTGATCTGCCCGCCAAAAACTCTACCAAAACAAGAATCGATTTAAATATTTTGAAGAGGACAGATGGAGAAGAAGGAATTCACAGAAGAGCAGATTGTGAGCGCGGTCTCGCATAGAAACGATTCTCAAGAAAAAATGGCTACGAACCACCTATCATCTGCACCCCCGACGAACTCCTGGGAGACTTGGAGTGACGACGAATTGGTGGAGGAGCGACACTGTCACCGGGCCGAGATCGCGGACCGCTTCGACTGCAATCTAGAGGGCATGTACGAATACTACTTGTCCATGCCGATCGACCCAGAGGTGTGTCGCGCGATATCCACTAATGATCCCGAAACCCGACCGAGCGGCGACCGCGCCAGAAAGTACCGTTACCCGACTACTTCGGCGGATACTGCTTTGAAAACTTGTTTCGCGGATTGTAAACCTCGAAGCTGCCGTCCTGGTGCGCGGTTATTTTCAAGTAATGGCCCGTATCGGCTTCGGTCACATTCGCAATGAACGGATCGGCGGAGTTGTGCTCGCTCCCGCCTGCATCCGCGAAATGCAATTGCCACAGGTCTTCCAACCCGGGTGACGACTTAACCACGTCCCAGGCAGAAGGCGATGCGCCCTTTTTCGAGCCGTTATCCATAACTGCAATGCGCGGTTGAAGAGCGTGGACCAGAGCGGGGCTATTGCTTAAATCGAGGCCATGATGCGAGACCACGAAGATATCCGCTCGTCCGATTTTGTTGTCTGGACAAACGAGCTCCAACTCTTTGTTCCACGTAAGATCGCCGAGATCGACGATCCTCAACTTCCCGAAGGTGATGACCAGGCCCACTGAGCGTGCGTTCTCGGTGGGATCGGTCGCCTTCTGCTCTACACCGGAGCAGAACTGATTTGGTTGCCCGGCTCCGGGCAGCGGCTGTGGGATCACGTTTCCGTCAGCGCTGACCACCAAGGCATCCATCCCCTTAAAGGCGAGTTGCTCACCTGGTTTCGCCAGCATGTGATTCATTCCCGCCGTCGCGGTCTGGTATTCGGAGTATAAAGTTTGAGTTTCTTTGGAGGCTTCGCGGTTCGGTCCGTGATCCACGAACATGCCGACCGGAATCTTCGTCACCAGTTGCGGCACGCCGCCTACGTGATCGGAATGGTAGTGCGTGATGACTACGTAATCGATTTTCTTGATCTTCGCCAGTTTTGCCGCAGCCGCGATGCGGTTTGCGTCACGATAGGCGTTGTAGCCCCAGCCGGTGTCGATTAACAGGCTTTGCCCGGCCGGTGTGACAAATAGGGTGGACTGGCCGCCCTCTACGTCGACGAAGAAGATTTCGAGCGGCTTCTCTGCTGCCTGAGCACACGGAAGGAAAACAAAAGCGCAAAGCGCAAGAAAAATCGTTCGCATTGGCCCTGATCGTATCAGAATCGTCCACGCAGGGGTCTAGGGAACATTCCAGGGAACAAGGGTTTGATGTTTCACGTTAGTCTGAGTAGAAGATGCCATTCTGTACGAATTGTGGGACTAACGTCGACCCGGCAGCGTCTTTCTGCTACCATTGCGGAACTGCCCAGCCCCGTCCCGCGGTTCAATCGACCGATGTACTCGATAACATCGGCAACCGCACGGCGTGCATTCTCTGCTACATTCCCGTGTTCGGCGTAATTCCCGCCATCGTCTTTCTCGCCTCTCACAAATTTCGAGGCAACACTCGTGTCCGATTCGATGCCTTCCAATCGCTGTACTTGTTTCTGGCCTGGCTGATTGTCTCCTCAGCGATTCCGGTCTTCTTCTTTCATGGGCCCGGCTGGGGAATCGAGCATCCGCTTGTCGGGCTGCTGAAATTCGCGATGTTCATTTGCTGGATCTATCTGCTGGTCAAAGCCGCGCAGGAACAGCAGGTGAAGCTTCCCATCATCGGCGATTTGGCAGCGCGCTCGATGACGGAGCAGTTCTAGTATAATTATTCATTGGCGTGAATAATTACTCAAAACGGCACATGGTCGGTGTCGTCGGCTTCCGAGGCTATAGCGGGGCCGAGCTCGTTCGTATCCTTTCCGGCCACCCGGGTATCGAAGTCATCCTCCTGGAACATCGTTCCGACTCTGAAGATCGGGTTGCCCCGCTCGGCTCAAAGCCGCCGAAGATCATTCCTGCAACATCGGACGCCATCCGGCAGGAACATCTGGACGTAGTTTTCTTAGCCACGCCCACCGATGTCTCCATCGTGATGGCGCGCGAGATTCTCAACACCGGGGCGAGGGTCATCGATTTAAGCGGAGCGTTCCGCCTGCGAGATGCCGAAACTTATTCGCAGTGGCACAGGGAGCGCCATACAGCAAGCGATCTCCTGGGGGAAGCGGTTTACGGTTTGCCTGAGTTTTATCGGGAGAAGATCCGGGAGGCGCGTCTCATTGCGAATCCCGGCTGCTATCCTACGGCAGCGAATTTGGCAATCGGGCCCTTGATCGATGCTCAAGTGGTCGACCGGAGCCGCGGAATTATTTGCGATGCGAAGTCGGGCGTGAGCGGGGCAGGCCGAAAACCATCTCTCAGGACCAGCTTTGGTGAAGTCGCCGAGAACTTCAGCGCTTACGGCACCATGGAGCACCGGCATATTCCGGAAGTTTTGCAGAATTCCGGACTTAGCGAACGGGAATTCACGTTCAGTTGTCACTTATTGCCGCTGCATCGCGGCATTCTGGAAACGATTTACCTGCGCACGCAGCGGGTCGAAAAAGCCGTCGATTTGCTCACCATTTATGAAGAAGCCTACGCGGATGAGCCGTTTGTCCGGCTTTATGCGCCAGGAAAAGTGCCGGATATTCGCGGAGTGCAGCGCACGAATTTCTGTGATATCGGCTTTGTCTTCGATCCCGAGAGCCAGCGCATGGTGATCGTGACGACGGAAGACAATCTAGGCAAGGGTGCCGCGGGCCAGGCGGTTCAGAACATGAACCTCATGCTGGGGCTTGGGGAAACCGAGGCTCTTCTCTGAGAATCGTCATCAAGACGGGCGGGACGCTTCTGGACGAACCTGCGGACAGGGACGCGGTTGCGCGGCAGCTTGCAGAAGTCTCCCGCGAACACGAGCTGGTAGTCGTTCACGGCGGGGGCAAGCAGGTCACCCGGTTCCTGGAGGAGCGCGGAACCTCCAGCCGTTTCGTTCAGGGATTGCGAGTTTCGGATCCACCGGTCATCGATGCTGTTATGAAGGTGATCGCGGGCAGCGTAAATAAAGAGCTGGTATCCGCAATTATTGCAGCAGGAGAATCCGCCGTGGGACTTTCCGGCGTGGACGGCCACTTGACCACCGCGGTTCAACGCGAGCCCGATCTTGGTTTAGTCGGAAAGGCCGCGAACACTGACGCGCGTTTGCTCGATCTGCTGGTGAATGCGGGCTATTTGCCGGTCATTGCTTGTATAGCCGGCGACCGCAACGGGAACATCTACAACGTGAACGCCGATGAGATGGCCGTTTCGTGCTCGATCAGCTGGCGCGCCGATAAGCTTTTGTTCTTGACCGACGTGCCGGGAGTGAAAAATGCGCATGGCCAAATCATCGGCCACCTGGCGCCCGAGCAGGCGCGGGAACTGGTCGCCTCCGGTGTTGCCTCGGGCGGCATGCAGGCGAAACTCGCGGCAGCGAAGTGGGCGCTGGAAGCGGGAGTAGGCGAGGTGATCATCGCGCCCGGCCTGGAACCGGCGGTCTGTATGCGTTTGCTGGCGGGTGAAAGGGTCGGAACCCGTTTGTCGTTGGCATTTCCCGCTGAAGGCGCGTCCGCCTGAGCTGAAAACGCGTTCGAAATCGTACATCCAACGTAAACTCCGCCCTATTTACGCTAAATTGGATAAAAAGCAGCGTAAGGTAAATTATTTACTGGCTATTTTCGGTTTAGTACTAGTATACTCAGTACCACATCCGTATTTGTGAAATTGCTTGCGGAGGAGGATACAGTGCGCGCTTTAACCCTGGACGTTCACGAATCAGCTGGGCGGATTCTCTGTTGTACCATTTTCAGGCTGGGCGGCCGGAAGCTGCTGCCCAAAGGCCATCTCTTAAGTGCTGAAGACATTCGCCTGCTGCAGACGGAGGGGATGCGGCAAGTCTGGGTGACCGAACTCGAAGAAGGCGAGGTTGCCGAAGATGAGGCAGTCATGGCCGTGGCGGAGGCCATGTGCTGCGGCTCCGTCGAGATTCGGTTAGCCGCCGGCGGCCGGGCCAACTTAATTGCAACGGGCGATTGCTGTAGCCTCATCGACGATGAGCTGCTGAAACAGATCAACTCGACCAGCAGTGTCGTGATCGCCACGGTTTCCAATTACAGCTACGCCCGCGCCGGCGAAAGAGTCGCGACCGTCAAGAGCGCGCCGTTCGCGGTGGCCCGGCTGCAACTCGAAGCTATTCTGTCCATGCTGAAGGAACGGGGCGCAATTCTGCAGGCCAGGCCGATTTCGAATCCCGGGGTGGCCGTCTTGTACACCGATGCAGTGCATGGGGATCGTGCGCGCGCCTTGTTTGAAAACGTGGTTCGCTCGCGCGTCGATCGGTTGGGCGCTAACGTGCGCTACTCGTTGTCGTCGGTCGAACAAGAGGACCCAGTAACCCGCGCGCTCGATCATCTTCTGCGCACGAAGCCCGCTGTCGTTCTAGTGGCGTCGACTACGGCGCCCGCGGGTCCTGAAGATGTCGTGGGCAGGGCGTTGCGGCGCCTGGGCGCACACGTGGAACGATTCCTCGCGCCCGTAGAACCGGGAAATCTAATGATGCTGAGCTATAAGGACGATATACCCATCGTGTCGGCGCCCGGCTGCTTCCGGTCAGTTAAGCCCAACGTACTGGATTTCATCTTGCCGCCGATGCTGGCGAAGTATCGTATTTCGGGCTGGGAGATCGCCTGTTTGGGGCACGGCGGTCTACTCACCTAAAGCGTTGCTCCCTTGTGACCGTCGCGGGACCTCCGAGCCGCTTCGGATCCAAGCTCCGGCCGGGCGTTTTCATGCGTCCGGCCGTTCTTTTCAGCCGCGGAACACGAGGGGCTGCTGTCGGGAGTTATCATGAGTTTCGATACATGCCCGAAAACTCGGATACGGATGATCTCAGCGCTCACGTCATAAGAGTCATCGCGCAAACTCAGCGGATTCCCGCCGAATCCATCTCCCTCGACAGCACCTTCGAAGAACTTAAGATCGATTCGCTCGATGGCATCAACATCGTTTTTGCCCTCGAAAACGAGTTCGGAATCAACATCCCCGACGAAGGGGTGCAGAACCTGCGTTCGATCCGGGAGACCGTCGAGGGAGTGCGCAAGCTGGTGGAACAGAAGGCCGCAGCCGTCCCTCCAGGTGCCGCGTGAAGCGAGTTGCCGTGACTGGCCTTGGGCTGGTCTGCGCACTCGGGAATAACGTAGCAGAATGTTGGAAACGGCTGGCTGCCGGTGAAACCCGCATCACTCCGCTGGCGGATCCGGGATCTCCCCCTTACAAATTTCAAAATGGCGCACAGGCCCGAGATTTTCGGCCACTGGATCACTTTACGGAAAAAGATCTGGTGATGCTCGAGCGCTTTGCCCAGCTCGCCACAGTCGCGGCTCGGGAAGCGGTCGCTCAGAGCGGCCTGAAATTCAACGGGGAGTTAGCAGATCGCTCGGCCATCATCACCGGCACCAGCGTGGGCGGCCAATTTTCGGAAGAAGACGGCTATATTCGGCTATATCGTGAAAATAATCCGCGCGTCGCTCCTTTGACCATTCCGCGCACCATGTCCAATGCCGGGGCCAGCCGGATTTCGCTCGAATTCGGCATTCATGGACCAACTTACACCATCTCCACTGCTTGCTCGTCATCAAACCACGCTTTGGGTCAAGCCTTTTGGATGGTGCGAAGCGGACAGATCACGGCGGCAATCGCGGGCGGCAGCGAGGCAGTTTTCGCTGAAGGATTACTGCGAGCCTGGGAGGCAATGCGTGTGGTTTCGCCCGATCTCTGCCGCCCTTTCTCGGCAGACCGGCGCGGACTCTCGTTGGGCGAAGGGGCGGGCATGCTGGTGCTTGAAGAATGGGAACACGCGAAGGCCAGGGGAATCAAAGCGATCGGGGAAATCATCGGCTTCGGAATGAGCTCCGATGGTCATCACATCACGCAGCCTTGCGTCGAAGGTCCGGCGAAAGCTATGGAATGGGCGCTTCGCGATGCCGCCATAGCGCCGGAGCACGTCGATTACGTCAACGCCCACGGCACCGGGACCCCCGCGAACGACCGCACGGAGACGGAAGCCATTCGCGCGGTATTTGGCCGAAAAGCCGATTCTTTGCTGGTCAGCTCGACCAAATCGATGCACGGCCACACGCTCGGAGCTGCCGGCGCGATTGAGGCTATCGCCACCCTTCTAGCGCTACAGAACAGTTTGGTGCCGCCTACGGCGAATTTCACGCATCCCGATCCCGCTTGTAATCTGGATGTTGTTCCAAACCAAGCTCGCCCGGCCCAAATCCAGACCGCGATCTCGAATACATTTGCGTTCGGCGGCTTGAACGCCACGCTGGTTATGAGGCGGACTTAATTCTCCCGAAGCATCTTCGCAGGCTTTGAGCGTCTATCTATTCTCAATGAAAATATCTATTGGAGCAGACCACGCGGGATACGAGATGAAAGCGCAGTTGATCGATTTTGTCGAGCAGCTTGGTCACACTGTTCACGATGTCGGTACATTTGAGCCGGATAAACCGGATGATTATCCGGATTACGCAGTGCTGGTAGCCGAAGATATCCGGTGCGGGCAAGCCGAGCGGGGGATTTTGGTCTGCGGCAGCGGCGTCGGCGTCTCGGTCGCAGCGAATAAATTCAAAGGCATTCGCGCCGGACTTTGCCACGACCACTACTCCGCTCATCAGGGCGTAGAGCACGACGATATGAACGTTCTCGTGCTGGGCTCGCGCATCGTCGGGCCGATGCTCGCGCAAGATGCCGCGCAAGCTTTTCTAAGCGCAAAGTTCAGCAATGAAGAGCGTCACGTTCGCCGCCTGAACAAAGTGAAAGGAATCGAGCAAAATGAGTTCCGCTAATCCGCAAACGGCGGTTGAAATCGGGAAGTTTTCTTACTCGCTGCCAAAGGATCTGGAAGCGGCCGTTCGACAGGCGGCCAAGAATTGGGACGACGCCGGAAGCACGGAACGGCTTTGGAAGAAAGACGCTTCTCTGTGGACCAATACCGATGAAGCGAAGTGGCTGGGCTGGCTGGATATTGTAGACCAGCAGTTATCGAACGTCTCTAGATTCAAGGCCATTTCCGCTGAGATCGGCGAGGACGGCTTCACGCACATGATGCTGCTCGGCATGGGTGGATCAAGTCTTTGCCCGGAGATGTTCAGCCTTACTTTCGGCAAGCAAGCCGGCTCACCCGATCTGCTGGTGCTGGATTCAACCGACCCGGTTTACATCAGAAGCCTCCGCAGCAGGATCGATCCGGCGAGAACGCTATTCTGCGTCTCGAGCAAGTCAGGCACCACGCTCGAGCCGAACATCTACATGCAGTACTTCTTCGATGAGACGAAGAAGGCCGTGGGCGACCGCGCCGGCCACCACTTTATTGCAATCACCGATCCCGGCTCGAAGCTCGAAGGCGTATCGGAAAAGCTGGCATTCCGCAGTCACTACCATGGCGTGGCGAGCATCGGGGGCCGCTATTCGGCTCTTTCCGATTTTGGGCTCGTGCCGCATGCCGCGATGGGGCTCGATACTGAAAAGCTGCTTAAGCGAACGGCGGCGATGGTTGAGGCCTGCAAGAATCCGAAGGCCGGCAACAATCCCGGCGTTTTGCTCGGGCTCATTTTAGGTGCGGCGGCAACTAAGTTCGGGCGAGACAAAGTGACGTTGTTGTGCTCAAAATCTATTTACGATCTCGGCGCCTGGCTGGAACAGCTGCTGGCTGAATCAACGGGGAAGGAAGGACGCGGTCTGATCCCGGTCGACCGCGAGCCTTTGTTCGGGCCGAATCAGTACGGCAAGGATCGAGTGTTCGCATTCATTAAGTACGCCACCGACAACGATACAGAGATGGAGGCCTCGGTGGCTGCGCTAGAGAATGCCGGCCAGCCGGTCATTCGCATTATTCTGAACGATCTCTACGATCTGGGCCAGATTTTCTTTCAATGGGAGATTGCGACGGCGGTGGCGGGATCCCTTCTGGGCATCAACGCCTTCAACCAGCCAGACGTCGAGGCGATTAAAGTAGCGACTCGGGAGCTTACATCGGAGTTCGAAAAAACCGGCTCACTCCCGGCCGAAAAACCGATCCTGGAGCAGGATGGCATTAAGCTTTTCACCGACAAAGCCAATGCGGATGCACTATTGAACGGCAGTAACACCTTGGGCGCTGCGATCCGCCAGCATGTGGACCGGCTCAAGCCCGGAGATTACTTCGGGTTACTCGCCTATATCCCGATGTTTCCCGAATACGAAGACAAGTTGCAGGAGATGCGCAAGGCGATCGTCGAATCGAAGCAGGTGGCGACGGTGCTCGGCTTCGGCCCGAGATTTCTGCACAGCACCGGTCAAGCCTACAAGGGAGGACCGAACTCAGGCGTGTTTCTACAAATTACATGCGATGAGCCGGAAGACTTGCCGGTGCCGCAGCAACAGTACACTTTTGGAGTGGTGAAAGCCGCTCAAGCGCGCGGCGACTTCCAGGTCTTAATCGATCGCCATCGCCGCGCGGTTCGCGTTCATCTGGGGCAGAACTTAGCCGAAGATCTCGCTCGTTTGCGCGATCTGATCTGCGCTGCCGTTGCGCATTAATCCCGACTCCCTTGCGGTCGCGGCTCGGAAAGGACCGAGCCGCGCGCGCAAGCAAGCAGTTTTCCCGAACCTACTATTTGCCTTTCTTCATCGGCTTGGACAGATCTTTCGCTTTATCCAGATGCTCCTGCAACTTGGGCAGCGTGGTGTTCGCAAATGCTTTGACATCCGCGTTGTCGCCAGTCGCGGCTTCTTTCTTGAATGCGGCAATGGCTTGCGTGTGACCCTGGATCATCTCGGCCAGGAACCGATGGTCGAACGCTGCGCCTTTCAGCTTCACTAAGGCGTCGATCTTCTTGTTGTCCTTGGCGTCGATTCCTTTCGGAATATCCACGCTCGTCTTGGTAGCAAGCGCGTTCAAGTCGTTATAGTTGGCGGTGTGATCAGCCGCGAGCATCTGGCCGTAGTCCTTGACGTCCTGCCGCTCGGCCTGATTTTGCGCCGCTTGCCCTAAGTTCGCTTCCACCATATCCGTCTCTGCGGCCATCTTCATGAAGTCCTTGTCGCCGGCGCTAAGCGCGGTCGCTTGGGCGAATGCCGGCGCGCAGCAGAGCGCCAGAACACCGGCGCCTGAAAAAATTCTGGTCTTGAAATCCATCGAATGCCTCCTCTTACAACCTACACCTATCGATTATCCGAAGAAGTCGCGCACTTTCTCAAAAACGCTTTTCTGGTGCGGCAAATTCTCTGCCGGCAGCAGATCGTTGAGTTGTTCAAACAGCTTCCGTTGCTCGCGCGTAAGCTTCTTCGGGGTTTGAACATCGAGGTGAACGTACAGATCGCCGCGCGCGCGGCTATTCAGATGCGGCACCCCAAGATTTCGCAACCTGAATTGCGCGCCGGATTGCGTTCCTTCGGGAATGCGGATCTTCTGCGAACCATCGAAAGTCTCGATCTCAATTTCAGCGCCTAAGGCAGCTTGCGCGACGTTGATCGGCAAGATGCAGTGCAGGTCAGTGTCCCGGCGCTCGAAGATAGGATGTTCGGTGACTTTGATCACTACATACAAGTCGCCGGCTTGGCTGCCCTGAGGTCCGGGATTACCCTCGCCCGCTAGCCGCAGGCGCGTTCCGTTGTCCACGCCGGCGGGTATGTTGACCTTCAGCTTCTTTTCTGCCCGGCTAAAGCCCTCGCCTCTACATTGCGAACAGGCCTGACGAATGACTCGCCCCCGGCCTCCGCAGGTGGGGCAGGTCTTGCGGATGGATAAGAAACTCTGCTGATAAAGCACCTCGCCGCGGCCGTTACAAACCGAGCAGGTGATTAAGCCGCCGTTTGGCTCAGCTCCGGCGCCGTGACATTTCGAGCACGCTTCCATGCGCGGTATTTGCAGGTCCGCGGACAAGCCGCGCATTGAATCTTCGAAGCTGATCTGGAGGTCATACCGTATGTCTTCGCCGCGCTGCACGCGCGACGACCGGCGCCCCCGGCCCGTGCCGAAAATATCGCCCAATCCAAACAGATCGCCGAGGATATCTCCAAAGTCCTGGAATGTCGTTTCATCGAAACGCGGGCCGCCCGCGCCGTTTACGCCTTGATGACCAAAACGGTCGTAGGCCGCGCGTTTTTGAGGGTCGCTGAGCACCGCATATGCTTCCGCCGCCTCTTTAAATCTCTCCTCGGCTTCGCTGTTCTCGGGATTGCGGTCCGGGTGATACTGCAGCGCCAACTTGCGGTACGCGCCCTTTAACGTCGGATCGTCGCAATCGCGCGGGACGCTTAAAATCTCGTAATAGTCTCGTTTTGCGACGCTCATCGTTGGGTGCGGCGGTTCTCGGAAACAATCACTGGTTGACGGCGACTTTCAGCATCGCGGGGCGGAGAAGCCGTCCCTTGAATTTGTAGCCGCGCTGGTATTCTTCGAGGATCGTTTGATCCGGGTGCTCAGTTGTGTCAACCATCTCCACCGCATGGTGAATATGCGGATTGAAGAGCGTATTTTCAGTAGAAAGAGGCTCCAGGCCGAGTTTCTTCAGAGCCTCATAGAGGCGCTGATAGATCAACTCCATGCCCCGCGCATATTCCTTGTCGGCACACTCCACTTTGAGGGCGCGCTCGAAGTCATCGAGCACCGGCAGAAGGGCTTTCACGGTATCCATGGACGCGAATTCAAAAAGCTCGCTGCGTTCCCGCTCGGACCGCCGTCGAAAGTTCTCAAACTCGGCTTGGCGCCGCTGCAGCAGGTCCAGGAGCTCTGCTTTTTCTTTCGCCAGACGATCACGTTCGGCGCTGATTTCCGTTGCAGGTGCAGTAGTTTCGCGCTGTTCTGCCGTTTGCGAAGATGGCTCGGGCTGAACTTGAGGCTCTTCCATGGCAACAGCGTTATTATTTTCGGATTCCATTGGGGTACACCACGAGGACCGAGGACTCGATCCCCTGAAACTTCAGCGTAACAGAAGCGCAACGCACGAAACTGAGCGGATAACCAGCTAAACCAGATGCATTTATCGCCCCCGGGCGGCGGCGGTTTGCTTAGCGGTATCGATGGGCGTGGGAGCGGCTGCGGCAGTTTCCGATTCCGCTGCCTTCGTAAGACCCAGCGCCTTACGAAGCTCGGCATCGATTCGGGCGCGAATATCGGCATTGTCTTTTAGAAATTGCCGGACGTTTTCGCGGCCTTGCCCGATGCGCTCGCCTTTATAGCTGAACCAGGAGCCGCTCTTCTCGACGACACTGTTTGCGACGCCCAGATCCAGCAGGTCGCCTTCGCGCGAGACGCCTTCTCCATAGATAATGTCGAACTCGGCTTCGCGGAACGGCGCGGCTACTTTGTTCTTCACCACCTTGACCTTGGTGCGGTTGCCGGTCACCGTCTCGCCGTCTTTGATCGCTGCAATGCGACGAATATCGATGCGAATGGACGAATAGAATTTCAGTGCCCGCCCGCCGGTGGTGGTTTCCGGATTGCCGAACATAACACCTATCTTTTCCCGAATTTGATTGATGAAGATCAGGCAGGTATTCGATTTCGAAACAATCCCGGTAAGCTTGCGCATGGCCTGCGACATCAAGCGCGCTTGCATGCCCATGTGCGAATCGCCCATTTCTCCGTCGAGCTCCGCTTTCGGAACCAGCGCCGCGACGGAATCGACAACCAGCACGTCGATTGATCCCGAAGCAATGAGCGCGCTGGTGATTTCGAGCGCCTGCTCCGCGAAGTCGGGCTGTGAGACCAGCAGATTATCCACATCGACGCCCAGTTGTTTCGCATAGCTCGGGTCGAGCGCATGCTCCACGTCGATGAACGCAGCCATCCCGCCCACCTTTTGCGCTTCCGCGACTACTTGCAACGCGATCGTTGTCTTGCCCGATGATTCGGGTCCGAAGATTTCGCAAATCCGTCCTCGGGGGAAGCCGCCGACGCCCAGCGCGTAATCCAACGAAATGGAGCCGCTGGAGATGGCGGAAACCGGCACAATCGCTTCCTTCGCCCCAAGGCGCAAGATGGAGCCTTTGCCGAACTGCTTCTCAATCTGACCCAGCGTGAGGGTTAAGGTACGAGCGCGCTCTTTTTCATCCATAGGAATCCTTTCGGCATGCCTGGGGGAGTACAAACCAGTATAGCTCGAAACAAAAGAGCACAGAGTTGTTTTGACGGCGAACTTAGGAAATCGCGGATTTCCTGGCGTAGTAGCCCTTGCGGGCGCGGACGATCAGATCTTTGCGGCCCCGCACTTTGATTTGGACGGGATGATACAGCCCGTCGGCCTTCAGCGGCTCAGGACGGTAGAACA
>JBAUUG010000448.1:0-3324 GCA_049582585.1 Bryobacteraceae bacterium
TCATCAGCTCCTCAGGCACATTCTGCCCATCGTATTTTTGCAGCGTCGGCTTGGAATCGAGTAGATCGACTTGCGAGGGAGCGCCTGCCATGAAGAGGTAAATCACGCTCTTCGCCTTGGCCGGGAACATCGGCGCTTTCGGCGCGACCGGATTCGAAGCGTCCACCTTCACGTCGCTGGCGAATAAGGTTGAGTTCAGAAGACCGGTCAAGGCTGCGGCTCCGATTCCAAATCCGGACTGCTTGAAGAAATGCCGCCGCGTCGATGCGCAAAGCAATTCGGAAAAAGCGCCGGACGAAATCTGTTTCATCGCATCACTCCTTGCTGATGGTCTCATCCATATTGAGTAAAACGTTAGCCACCATGGTCCAAGCGGAAAGCTCCGGCGCGTGATTCTGCGATTCAGCGAGCTGCTGTTTATAGAAGCTGGTCACGCGTTCGAGCTCGGCCTCGGTCGGTGCGCGGGAAACCACCAAGCGAAAACCGTATGTCGCTCGGCTGGCCACGGTCGTTCCGCCCTCTGACATCATGCGCTTCGCCATCGCGCGGGCCGCGTCGAAGAAATACGGATCGTTCAGGCCGGTCAAAGCCTGCAACGGAGTATTCGTTCGGACACGGCGCACAGTGCAGAACTCGCGGCTTGGCGCATCATAAGTGACCAGGCTCGGATAGGGAGCGCTTCGCCGGATAAACGTGTAAATCGAGCGGCGATAGCGTTCCTCGCCTTGGCTCTCGACCCATTTGTCGTCGCTGTATGGGATATCCCAGACGCCTTGCGGCTGATACGGGAAAACGCTCGGGCCATACATTTTTCCGCTCAAAAGCCCGCTGGCCGAAAGCGCTATATCGTGCACCATTTCGGCCTCAACTCGGAATCTTGGGCCTCGCGCATACAGAGTGTTGTATGGATCGCGCGCGAGCAGCTCGGGCGTGGCGCGGGAAGATTGCCTGTACGTCGCGGAGGTCACCATCAGGCGCTGAATCTTTTTCATGCTCCAGCCGTCCTCGATGAATTGAGTCGCCAGCCAATCGAGAAGCTCAGGATGGGAAGGCGGATCACCCTGCGTACCGAAATCCTCGCTGGTTTCGACGATGCCGCGTCCAAACAGCGCTTCCCAGAAACGGTTGACGGCCACGCGCGCGGTCAGCGGGTTGTCTTCGCTGACCAGCCACTCAGCGAGCCCGAGACGGTTCGGCATGGCGTCCTTCGGCAGCGGGTTCAGCATCGCGGGAACGTCCGCGTAAACCAGGTCGCCTTTGCTCATGAAGCTGCCGCGTTCGCGAATATAAGCGGAAGGACGATAGTATCCGGGCTTCTCCCGCATCACCATTGCGGTGACGATTCCCAGCTTCTTGAGCTGATCTTTAAGATCTGACATCTGCTTGCGCGCGGGATCGAGCAGCGGAGCAATCTCACGGTACGCGGCGGCGAGCTGCTTCTGCTGTTCTGAACTGCGCCGATCCGGCGCGGTGGCGAGAACAGGTTGCAGGCGCGCCGGCAGCTCGACTGCGAATTCCGGATCTTTGCTCGAGGTCACCGAAACGCGAAAGCGCCCGATATTTCGCGAAGCATGACGCATCTGATGCTTCATGGTGATGGTCAGGACGGCGCCGCCGGGGAAACCGAAGGGCTCATCGGGCACGAAAACGGCTTGCCGGCGAAGAGGCGTTTCGGCGCTGGCGTCGATCGCCCAGCCGTGCAAACCGGGTTCTTTGCTTAGCAGATTTTTGACTTCGTACTCATCCTGGGATTCGTCGGCGCGTGCATTCTTCCAAATGATGTGCCGTCGCGATTGCGGATCGTTCGCGGGCGCAACCTCGAGATCAAAATCGCTCAGGAAGAAGTTGCCTTCCGCATCGCGGCCCGGACCGCTATGAGGCAGGCTCGGATCGGGCAGGACTTCCAGGCGAACTGCGGTGATGGATTCAACGTCCGTGGCGCCTTCTACGGTGTAGCGGTCCGCTTGCGGATTTTTCCCCGAAGCAAGAATGGAATTGTCGGGGAGCAGCTTCAGAGTCGCGCCGCCCGCCGATTCGTATCGTAACGGATGAAGCGCCGGCCACCGCTTCTCGACATTCTGCAGCTCGCCTTCCCAAGACTTCTGGGCGATCTCGAGATCGGGAGTTGGCGTTTCCAGCACCTTCTGCAAACGTGCGATGGCGGCTTTCAGCTCGGCACTTTGCTGCTCCTGCTCAGGGCTTGGAAGTTCGAGTTGAGGCTCTCGCGCCACTCGATCTCCGCTGGGAGTCACCTTGTATTCAGCGTTGCTGAAGAAGGCGAGGAACCGGTAATAGTCTTTCTGCGTGAAAGCGTCGAATTTATGGTTGTGGCATTGCGCGCAACCGAGAGTTGAGCCGAGCCAGACCGAGGCAGTGGTATTGACGCGGTCGACCAGGGAGTACCAGTAATACTCTTCGGGATCGACGCCGCCCTCCTCATTGAGCATCGAATTGCGATTGAAGCCGGTAGCAATCAGTTGATCCTGGGTCGGATTCGGCAACATGTCTCCCGCGATCTGATCGATGGTGAAATCACGGAAGGACATGTCCTGGTTCAGAGCGCGGATCACCCAATCGCGATACTCCCAAGCAGTGCGTATGCGGTCTTTTTCGTAGCCGTTGCTATCCGCGTAGCGAGCGAGGTCGAGCCATGGCCGGGCCCAGCGCTCCCCGTAATGCGGAGACGCGAAGAGGCGGTCTACAACCTTTTCGTAGGCATCGGGGCTGTTGTCGGAAATGAAAGCGTCCACCTCTTGAGGTGAAGGCGGCAGGCCGGTGAGATCGAGATACACGCGGCGGATCAAGGTAGCCTTTTCAGCTTCGGGCGACGGCTTCAACCCCTCTTTTTCGAGCTTCGCGAGAATAAAGTTGTCGATCGGATTCCGGGGCCAGGCGGCATTCCGCACCTGAGGAGCCACAGGCATTACCGGTTTCACATACGCCCAGTGCTTGAGCGGTCTCGATGCTGCGATCGGCGTGGATGCATCCGGACCAGCGGCGCCCGCATCGATCCATTTGCGAATTGTGGCGATCTCAGCCTCAGAAAGCGGCGGTCCGCCGTACGGCATCTGCGGACGTTCCTGGGCCATCAAGCGACGAATGAGGCGGCTCTGCTCGCTGTGGCCGGGCACGATGACTTTCCCGAAATCGCTGCCCTTCAAAATCGAAGCGAGTGAATCCAGACGGAGCCCATTTTGCTGTAGATCGGGACCGTGGCAGGTATAGCAGCGAGCCGCCAGGATTGGGCGAACCGTCGTGGCGAATAGCGGGGATTGTGCAGTATTGGCAACTCTTGCGGCCGGGGACGTCTCGACCGCGCTGAAT
>JBAUUG010000449.1:0-30159 GCA_049582585.1 Bryobacteraceae bacterium
GCGCTGCTTGCCTACGCGCGGGCTGAGCCGGCTTCAGAATTCCCGCGATGCGCCGGGCCAACGCTCCGAGCCATCCAACCAGATCCCGGTCGCCTGGTTTTTCAAGCTGAGCAAGCAGCAGAAGACCCGCTATGGAGAACACCGCGTCGGGAGTCCAGACCGCAACCGGCACGGACAGGCTGCCTTTCTTGGCGAGCCCTATCAACGTGATAAACCCGAGATAGTACAGGAAGGCCAGCACGACAGTAAGCACGAATGCAGCGGATTTTCCGCCCTTGCGCGAAGAGATTCCCAGGGGGATGCCCACCAGCGCCAATAGCACGCAAGCCAAAGGGAGAGCGAAACGCTGATGCAACTCAATTGCGGCGTCGACGTAGTCTTCATGCGTGAGGTCGTGCCGCCGGTAAACGCGCTTGTAGAGCGGGCCGGTATCCATCTCCTGCACGGTCTTGTTGAGTTGGAGATCTTCCTGCTTCTGCGCCTGCAGAGTTTCTACCTGGATGGGGGACGCGCTCGTGATTATCTTTCCCTCTTTATCGCGTTCCGTGGAACGGAAATTTTCGAGATCGAGGATAATCCGGTTGTTTAATGCGTCCGGATGTGGAATCGCTTCTTCGGCAACGATGACGCGGGGTCCTTCGCCGCGGTCCTTGCCTTCCCGCTGCAATTCGTCGGCGGGCGTCACGTCCGCCATGAACACCTGACGCCAGACGATTTGCTTTCCAGCCGAGTGCACATCGCCGATGTAGAGAACCATATTTGGAAACTGTTCATTGAAGATGCGGGATTCTATGTTGCCCGTCAGCTGCGCGGCGGCGAAGTTGCGCGCGACCTTTGATTCGAGGTGAAGCGAGAGCGGCGTCAGCCATAGAGAGGCAAGCGCGGTCAATACCAGGGCGAAAAAGGAAAATAACAACACGGGCCGGGCGACGGTGACGCTTGAAATGCCGGCGGCGCGGATGGCAGTGATCTCGCTATCGGTCGACATGCGGCTCAGACCGATCAGGATGCCGACTAAAACGCCGAGCGGCAATGCGAAAGGAATCGTGGAAGGAAGAGCGTAGAGCAAGAGCTGCGCTATCACTCGCGGCGGGGCCGAAGTCTTCACCAGCATCGCGGAGAGCCGTTCGATGGTTCGAAGAAACAGGACGAAAACGAACAAAAGCGTGCCCAGGCTGGCGCTGGTAAACACTTCCTTGAAGATGGCCCGGCTGAGAATGCGCATGAAAACTATTGCTGGGCGATGAGAGTGGGAGGAGGGACTAGGGGCGGCTTGCTGAGCTCATCGCGCGCGCGATCCAGGTCGATGCTCTCGAAAAGTAAAGATGGGCAGATCACTGAGGACGTCGTAGCTTCAGAGCCCGAATCGGCGTAGTTGAAAGCGGATCCATTGTTCACATAGTTCAGAACGTATGGCCGGTCAGAGGCGGCGGACAAATCACGCAGATCCTTCGCGCTGAATTCCTTAAATCGGACGCCTCGCACCAGCTCTTCATGTCCGTCGGGATAGACACGGTAGGCGAGCACCGGAGGATTGAGCGTTCGCGCGTAACCGTTTTTCTGAAGCTGGCGAGCAAGGTTCTGAAGCTCTTCAAAATCCGCCGTGGAAGGAAAGTCAATGCGCCGAACGATCATTCCGTATTTCAGCCCCGCCGCACTCACTGCTTGCAGAAGTTTCGCCTTAAGTTGCGCTTCTGAAACAGATCCTTGCGCTTGAATAAAGAGATTGCCGATGACCGCCTCTTCACCGCCAAACCCGCCGGGCAAACGCCCATGTCCGTTGGAAGCGTTGAAGGTACGAACAGGCTCGCGGCTAAACAAAAAGCTCTTGAGCGTTCCCTTGTCGACAAGCGACACGCGTTCAGCGGGAACGCCCTGATCATCCGCGTCATAATGCCCGGCCAAAACGGTCCCGTTCCATTGCTCTTGAAGCGGATCGTCGAAGACGGTCAGCCAATCCGGACCCACCTTCGAACCAATGCGGGAAGCCCACACGTTGTCCAGCATCTCCAGGTCACGATTTTCCGCCCCGTGCGAGGACGGGCTGCGATTCTCCGCTCCGGGCGGAGCAAGCGGTTTTCGTTCGAGACGCAGCGCATCGGTCAACACTTGCGCCATCATCTCCGCGGCGGCTTCCCGCTCAAAAAGCACAGGCCCGCTGTATTCCTCAGCGAGCGGAGCCTTGGCCAGCGCGTCTGTCTCGTTGGCGATCGCATCGGCAATTTTTGTGAGCTGCTGCGGGGATGGCAGCTCAGAGGGCACGAGGACGGTAACAAATTGGTGGTTCCACACGCGGCTCCCATCAGGGGCCAGGCCGCTCGAGCGGATATCGATGTCCGTCAGATCCTGCGGAATGCGGATCATTGCGCCTTCGCTGTTCACCAAGCGGTAGGTGGAGACGATGGAACGCATTCGAACGTTTGAAACGGTTATGCCGGAGTGGGCTTCAAACCGGGCCGACAGTTGCCGCACAATTTCTTCCCAATGCTTCTGGTCAACCTTCAAAGTTGAAACGGGTTGAATAACCTGGACCGGCTTGGCGGGCGTCAGGTCCGGAATGTTCTCAGGATCCGCCATCTCGCGGAGGGCGGTGCGCTTTTGCGTGATCTGTTCAGCCGACGCTTTGTATAGCGCGTCAGTCGAGAGCCAAAGGTGAGTGCGCATGGCCTGATAGTCGTCGTCGATGGGGAACAATCCCGAGCGAGCGCTTCCCGTAAATATCGAATTAGTGTTATCGAACTTGTAATCACCGACACGCACCTCAATCCGAGGCTGCCGATAGTGAATGCGGCTGGAAGACGTCAGGCCCCCCAGACTCGCCGTGATGTACACCTGATCTGCATCGCTGCTGGTGTAGGAGATGAAGTAGGGTTTATCGAGATCGTTCAGGTGGAGGGTTTTCGATCGGGCGAGCTCATCGAGCATGGCGCGCAATTGGACGTCGGTACGGATATCGAAGCGAGCATCAGCCGCGATAGCGATCCACGCGGCGCCGCACAAACAAGCGGTCGCGGCGAGAGTGGAAAACCTCACTCACCCTCCGGTCGCGGTAGAAGGGGCGGTTTTTGCTGCGAGTTCTCTTTTTTCTGCGTCTCGATTTCAGAAACCAGAATGGCCGGCGAAACAGCGGATACGGGTATGCTGCCGGATTCCGCGCCGCAATAGCCGTTGAAGACTTCGGATTGATTGGAAGTCGCCAGGATTTTTTGAAAGCTTGCCAAGGGCGTGCCGACGATGTCAACGCCGCGAATCAGCTCGTCAGGGCGCGCGTCCGCGTAAACGCGATAGACCACCAACGGCACGACGCTGAAGGCTTGCACGCCTTGCCTGCCGGTGGTGGTGTAGCCGCTTGATACTTCCTCGAAGTAGAGGCCGTACGGTTTTCCTTGCCGCTTGATTTCATCAACGAGCTTGGCTCGAAGCTCGGCAGACGATAACTGTTTCGAGGACTCCACGATCAGGTTAGACTGCCGAGATACGACTTCGAACCCCGGCTGGCGCCGTCCATGGCCATTAGACTGAAGAAACTCTCCGACAGGGGAGCGCGAGAGCAGGAACGTTTTGAGAATGCCTTTGTCCACCACCTCGACCGGCCGCCCCTTCACGCCTTCGTCGTCGTACTCGTAATAACCGATCAGGTCCGTGCCGCCGTAAGTTTTGCGGGTCGGATCGAATACAACACTGATGAATTCGGGCAAGACTTTTTGGCCCAGCATCTTGGTGAACGTCTGGCCTTCGGTTACATCTTTTTGACGATGCCCTTCCACTCGATGGCCGAAGATTTCATGAAAGAAAACCGCCGAAGCGCGTCCGGAAAGAATTGCGGGGCAGACGATCGGCTCGGCAGGAGGAGCATCGATCAGGGCATCCAGTTTCGCCGCAACTTCTTGCACCTTGGTCTGAACTGCGTTATCAGGCGGCAGATGCGAGGGGTCGGACGCCTCGAGCGTCGCGAACGTGCGCACGTCCATGCCGTCGGGCGCGAGGCCTAGGCCATCTATCTCGATTCTGAATAGATCGCTGCCGCGCTGAACGGATGTACCTTCGGTATTGACGAAGCTTCTGATCTCGCGTTGCGCGCGGAAACCAACCTCTGAGCCAAGAATTTTTGGATGCTTCTTGAATTCCGCGGACCAGGTGCGCAGCTTCGCGTTCCAGGCATTCATGTCATAGCGATAAGTTTCAGGCATGCGCGCGAATGTTTGCGGCGCTTCGGAAGAAAAGTCGGGATCCTGATCTTTCTCATTCACCACAAGCTGCTCGTCTGTTTTCAGTTGCAGCAAACGGCGGGCGGCGCTCCGGTATACACGATCGGATTCCTGCCAGAGGGCACGCCGGATTTGGTTCGCGTCGTCATCCAGGCTGAGAGAAGTGAAAGAAGTGAAGTGGACGCGGGAGCCTTTGTAGGGATGATAGTTATCGAACTGTGGAGAGCCTAGTCGGATGGTTGTATCTACGCCTCGTCCGTGACTATGAACCTCCTGCATCAGCGCTCCGAGCGTGGCGGACGCGGCATCGGTCTGTTCCTCGGTCACCTCATAGGCCATGTAGTACGGAGCTGGATCACCTTTGGTTTTGAGGGCCGTGAACTCGCGATTCAGCTCACCATTCAGGATGTCTAAGAACGAGATTGCGGGAGCGGCAAGGACTTTGGGGGAGGGGAAGAAGGCCCCTGCGGCAAGCGTGAGAGACACGGCGGCTAGGCATGCCGCGGATTTGGGGAACAAATTTAAGGATAGCAACGCACGCGGCTTGCTCACGCGCGCGGTTCCGAAAGCAGATCGGTATCGCCTAGGTTACGCAGGCTTTTAAGGTACGGCGCGCGAGCTACGCCTCGCTCCGTGACGATTGCGGAGACATAGCGGTTCGGGGTGACATCGAAGGCGGGATTCGCGATGTTGATTCCGTCGGGGGCTACGTGCACGCCTTGCACGTGCGTGACCTCCCGAGGTGCGCGCTCTTCGATGGGAATCTCATCACCGGAGGCGAGTGATAGATCAAGAGTGGAGATGGGAGCGGCGACATAGAACGGGATGCCGTTCTCTTTCGCCAGAACGGCCACACTGTAGGTGCCTATCTTGTTTGCGACGTCGCCGTTAGCGGCGATTCGGTCCGCACCTACGACAACGCACCCGATTCGGCCACTCTTCAGGAAGTGACCAGCCATGTTGTCGGTGATGAGAGTGGTTTCGATGCCATCGCGTTGAAGTTCCCAGGCAGTCAGGCGGGAGCCCTGGAGAAAGGGACGCGTCTCGTCGGCGAAGACATCGATTTTCTTGCCCATGGCAACCGCCGCGCGAATGACCCCGAGCGCGGTGCCGAATCCAGCTGTAGCCAATGCCCCGGCGTTGCAATGCGTCAGAACGGTCTTGCCGTCGGGTACCAGCGGCGCGCCGTAACGTCCGATTCCTTCGTTGATCGCGATATCTTCTTTGCGAATGCTTTGCGCTTCGGCGACCAACAGAGCGCGAACCTCTTCGCCCCCGAGATGCCGAACCGAAGCGTAGAGACGCTTCATGCGCTCGATAGCCCAAAAGAGATTTACGGCGGTGGGACGAGTGGCGGCGAGGGTCTCGCAGATGAGCGGGATCTCCGAATCGAGATCCTGCGAGTGAAGAGCGCCCAGCGCAACACCCATAGCGGCAGCTACGCCGATGGCTGGGGCTCCGCGGATGGTCATGTTCCGAATCGCATCGGCTACTTCGATGTAGCTGCGGCAGGTGACGAACGCGGTCTCTCGAGGCAGGCGGGTTTGATCGATCATCACCACGCCTGCGGGCGTCCACTCGATGGTTTCGATTGTGTTCATTTGGGGTGCTGGAAGGCAGCGGCAACCACAAAGACGGCGTTGTAACAAGCGTGCATGAGGGTAGAAGGGATGATGGATCCAGTCGCGGCGCGAACCCAGCCGAGGACCGCGCCGACCAGCGCAACAGCGAGGGCGTACTGCCAAGCCCAGGAATACTCGGGCGCATGAATCAATCCGAACAGGGCGGCCGTGGTCAGGACTCCGGCGACGATGCCGAAGCTGCGCGAAAGCAGAGGCTGCAGGAAGCCTCTGAAAAAAAGCTCCTCGAAGAAGGGAGCTATGGTGACGGCCATGGTCCCGAAGAGCGCCAGGGAAACTCGCGATTCGAGCAACTTTTCGATCTCGGAGTTTATTTTGGGCGTGTGCAACAGCGCGGCGATTCCAGATATCGCGAAGGCTAGCGCGACTCCGCCCACAGCGATTAATGCAAAGCTGAAACGAGCGCGCCGCCAGCCGAGAGAAGAGAAAACAGGTTTCCCATAGCGCAATCCGAACACGAGCCGGAAGGCGATGTACAGAATCAGGTACATAGCCAGGTTGCTAATGAGAATCAGTGCTGGAGAATCGGTTGGTATCACGCCGTGATAAGCCGCAATAGCAATGATGGCCAGCACCATCAAGAACGCAAAAGTGAGGCCGATGACGAGAGCGAGATCGCTGTAACCCCAAAAAGGCTCGCGAGGCGGCGGCGGTTGCGCTTCGACAATTACTTCGGCCGGCGTGGTCTCTATCGGATCAGGCAGCATTTCCCGCCTTCATTATCTTCCGTAATGCGTGCGCGGTGTGGCTGGATGGGCTCTCCATGATTTCTTCGGGGGTCCCCGCGGCCACCAGGTAGCCGCCCTGCTCGCCGCCCTCGGGCCCGAGGTCGATCAGATAATCCGCGCTCTTAATGACGTCCAAGTGATGCTCGATCACGAGTACAGTGTTGCCGAGATCCACCAGGCGCTGCAGCACGTCCAGCAGATGGCGCACGTCTTCGAAATGCAAGCCGGTGGTGGGCTCATCGAGAAGGTAAAACGTGCGGCCGGTCTGCCGTTTGCTCAGCTCCTTCGCCAGCTTGATGCGTTGCGCCTCGCCGCCCGAAAGCGTGGTCGAGGATTGTCCGAGGTGGACATAACCGAGGCCGACCTCGGCTAATGTTTTCAGCTTGGCCTGGATCTGAGGAATGTTGGCAAGCACCTCGACGGCTTCATCCACGGTTGATTCCAGCAGGTCGGCGATGCTCTTTCCTTTGTATTTGACCTGCAGTGTTTCGAGATTGTATCGACGCCCTCGGCAGACATCGCAGGTGACATAGACATCGGGCAGGAAATTCATTTCAATGCGCTTGAGACCGTCGCCCTGGCAAGCCTCGCAGCGGCCGCCCTTTACGTTAAAACTGAATCGCCCGGCTTTGTAGCCGCGCTCCCGCGATTCCGGCAGCATCGCGTAGAGCTCGCGAATGGGCGTGAATAGGCCCGTGTAGGTGGCGGGATTCGAGCGGGGCGTTCGGCCGATGGGCGATTGATCGATCTCAATGACCTTGTCGATATTTTCGAGGCCGAGGATCGCGTCATGCGCGCCGGGTTCGGCGATTGATCCATAGACTTCTTTGGCGAGCGCACGGTACAAGATGTCGTGAACCAAGGTTGACTTTCCGCTGCCTGAAACACCGGTGACGACAATGAATGTTCCGAGCGGAAAATTGACATCGAGATTTTTGAGATTGTGCTGGCGCGCGTTTTTTACGGTCAGCTTCAAGCCGTTTCCCGATCTTCGAAAAGGCGAACGGGCAATGGAGGTGCGACCCGAGAGATATTCGCCGGTAAGCGAATTCCGCGACTGCATGATCTCGAACGGGCTGCCATGCGCGATGAGATCTCCGCCAAGACGTCCGGCGCGCGGGCCAAGATCGATGACATAATCGGCGCGCTCGATGGTTTCGGCATCGTGCTCGACGACAAGCACGGTATTGCCGAGATCGCGCAAGTGATGCAACGTGTCGAGCAGGCGTCCGTTGTCGCGCGGGTGAAGGCCGATAGAAGGCTCGTCGAGGACGTAGAGCACGCCCCGCAATTTGGATCCGATCTGGGTAGCCAAGCGAATGCGTTGCGCTTCGCCGCCAGAGAGAGTGGCGGAAGAACGGTCGAGGCTGAGGTAATCGAGGCCCACCGCGCACAGGAAATCGAGACGGTTCTGAATCTCTTCGACTACTCGGCCAACCACTTTCGCTTCACGCTCCGTGAACTGCCATGCGCGCGCGAGCGCCACAGCCCGTGCAATGGGCAAAGCGGCGAAATCGGCGATGGATGTTCCTTTTACCCGAACCGCGAGACTCGTCGGCTTCAGGCGGCGTCCTCCGCAATCCGGACAAGTCGTGGGCGACATATAATCCATCAACCAATCGCGATATCCAACACTGGCGCGGCTGTAGCTCTCGTCGAGTATTTTCAGAATGCCCGGGAATTGAGCGTTGCCGTATATAAATTGGTTACGTATCTTCTTCGGCAGATCGTCGAAAGCGACGCAAAGATCGACCCCGAACCTTTCGGCGGCATCATTCAACGCCGAGATCATAGAAGAGGATGTGGAACCCGGCCCGAGCGCGCCTTCGAGCAGCGGCTTCGAACCGTCGCAAATCACTTTCAACGCATCGAAAGCCCACGTGCTGCCAACGCCATTACACTTTTCGCACGCACCATACGGGCTGTTGAAGGAGAAGGAACGCGGCTCGAGCTGCGGAATGCTGGCGCCGTCGTTGGGACACGCGAGCTTCTCCGAATACATCCTTTCGGGTCCGTCGATGACCGCGATCACGACCAAGCCGTCCGCCCATTTCAGCGCGGTTTGCACGGACTTCTCGAGGCGCTGCTCGATTCCGGGTTTAACTACTAAGCGATCAATGACGACTTCGATGGTGTGATTCTTGCGCTTATCGAGCTTCATCGGCTCATCCAGCGTCCGGATCTCGCCATCGATGCGCGCGCGGAATCCGGCCTTTGAAACTGCTTCGAGCTCTTTCTTGTATTCGCCCTTCCTGCCTCGAGCGATGGGCGCGAGGATCATGATGCGATCACTCTGATGTCGGGTAAAGACCTGCTCGAGAATTTGCGCGGGCGATTGACGCTCGATCTCCGCGCCGCAGATAGGGCAGTGGGGGATTCCGATTGACGAGAAGAGCAGTCGAAGATAGTCGTAAATTTCGGTTACGGTGCCGACCGTCGATCGTGGGCTGCGGGAAGTGGTCCTTTGCTCGATCGAGATGGCCGGGCTGAGGCCGTCGATGGAATCCACCTCGGGGCGCTCCATTTGATCCAGGAATTGGCGGGCGTAGGGCGAAAGAGTTTCGACGTAGCGGCGTTGCCCCTCGGCATAGATGGTGTCGAAAGCGAGCGAGCTTTTCCCGGAGCCGCTCAACCCGGTAATGACCGTGAACGTGTTGCGCGGGATTTCGACACTGATGTTTTTCAGATTGTGCTGGCGCGCGCCATGCACGGAGATACGGTCTAACATTCGATGGAGGGCTTACTTCTATTGTCCTTCAGGTCGGTTTTGCCGGTTTCGGCGGGTTTGGATTGGGATTCCGAGTCGTTTTGCCGAACGAACTCCCTAGCGAGCGACTTCGCGAAAAGGCTGTTGGGGCCATTTTGCGGAACGAAGCCAATTGGTTGAAGTGGCCTGTTGTGATGGGGTTGGAGTGATTTTTCCAAACGAACTCCCCGGCTTTGCTGGCCTCCGGGGCACCGTGCGAAACGAAGCCACGCGCGCCGATCCCGACGGAGCCGGTGAAGCGTGTGAGTTTGAAAAAACGAACCCATTTGCGCTTTTCTCGGCTTGTAAGCGAGTTTGACGGTTTTGCGCTCTTGCTCCCCGGCGGCGATTGCCTGCTTCGCGACTTATCATATTTGTATTCCCTCCAGTTTGTATTCCCTCCAGAAATGAAAAAGGGCGAGAGCGGGGATTGACCGCCTTGCCCGGTGCGAGGGTAGCACGGGCTTCGCAGGTTGGCAGGACGCCTCGCGGGATTCACACGGTAAGTTGTTAGAGGTAATCAGCTGGGGTTTATTTTCTCTGGCCGTGAATGTACTTTGGAGGAGTGATGAGAAAACTGCTGCTTGCTCTAATGCTTTCGGTGGCGGCGCGAACGATGCTCGCCCAGGGCTCTCCGCCACAGGCTGGGGCCGACCAGCCTTACGCGGTGGAGTATTACTACAAGGTGCAGTGGGGACATCAGCAGGAGTTCCTGCAGCTCTTTTTGAAAAATCACTATCCGTTGCTAAAGAAGGTCGTCGAGAGCGGACGGATGATCTCGGTGAAAATCGAGACTCCGGCGAACCACATGACCGAGGATGCTCGCTGGGATTACCGGGTGACGATTCGTTTCAAGAACTCGACTGTGGCGACGACTGCTAATGCTGAGGAAGAGGGGCTGATTAAGCAGCTCTGGCCTGACCAGGAGACTTATAAGCGGGAAGAACAGCGGCGGTTCGAGATTTTGCTGGCGCATTGGGATCTTCCGGTGACGGATATTACGCCGGGGAAGAGATGAGCGGTGGGTTAGTTGGAAGGGTAATGTTGGATGGTGATCGCGCCTCGGTAAGCCAATGTGAATTGGAACGAAGCTGGCTGCGCAGTGCTGCTGCGCGGGCGCTTTGTTCTACGGCGCAGCTTTACGATCGACTCCGCTCGTCCGTGGTAGTTGGGGATGCTCTTTGTGTGGCGAGCCGTTTAGCCCAGTTTGAGGGGATGTCCTATTCCTGCCGCAGAGCCGCCAGCGGATCAATTCGGGACGCTCGCCTTGCCGGCGCATAGCCAGCGAGAATCGCGGCGCTTAGTAGGACGACACTGGCCAGCGCCAGGCTTCCCGGATCATTGGGCTGTGTCTCGAACAGAAACGATTTGACAAGCCGGGACCCGCTCAACGCGGCAGGCACGCTGATCGCGAGCCCCACCGCCGCCAGTAGCAGAACGCGGCGCAGAACCATCCATACCACGGCACCCCGTTGCGCGCCCAGAGCCATACGGGTTCCAATCTCGCCGACCTCCCGCGCGACGCTGTAGGACACCGTCCCGTAGAGTCCCACGCACGCGATTAGGAGAGCGAGAACCGCGAAACCCGTGCATAGCTTCGCGAACGTGACTTCCCGGCTGATCGTCCGATCGATTTCCGCAGCCTGTGTGATCACGTTTGTTACGGGTATGTGTGAATCTGCCTCCCGCACGATCTCATGCACACTCCTGACATACCTCAGCGGATCACCCGCAGTGCGCAGCGCGTAGGTCACTCGGTCCGGAGAAAACTGGGTGGCCGCTACGAGCACGGTCATCGGACTCCCCTCTCCTTTCAGACCACCGTACCGGAGGTTACCGGACACGCCGACGATTTCGAGATCGCGATTCTCGTCCACGAACGTAATGCGCCGGCCCACCGGATTCTCGTTTCCGAAGTAAGTCCGCGCCAGCCGCTCGCTGATGACTGCAACCGGCGTGGAGCCCGCTTGGTCGTGATCGTCAATCTCCCGCCCGGCCAGGATCGGAATCTGCATCGTCGTGAGGAAACGCGGTCCGGCGACGATGACGCCCGCGCCTGCGATGGTAACAGCGCCGATCTTGATTGTCCCCCTGTATGTCTCTCCGGCATGGCCGGCGCTGATGATCGAGGAATGTGAAAGCGACGCGCTGCGCACTCCAGGGATCGATTCGAAGCGCTCGCGCAGGTCCGTGTAAAACCTCGTGATCTCGGGGTCGCGATGCCCGGCCTGGCGCGCATTCAACGAGAACAGAAGGATGTTCTCGCGGGCGTATCCCAGTTGGACGGAGTGCAGCTTGTCGAGTGTCCGGACAAACAGACCCGCGGCGAACAGGAGGAGAAAAGAGATCGTGATTTGGGCGACCACCAGAACGTGCTGCGCGCGGCGCCGCGGTCCGCCCCCGCGGCCATTCTTCAGCGCGGGCATGACGTCCGGACGCGTCGACTGAATCGCTGGAGCGAGGCCACATAACAGGCCGCAAACCACGGAGAGCGCCGCTGTCACGCCCAGCACCTTCCAGTTCAATCCCGCGTGCAGCACAAAATTCTCCTGCCCCTTGGAGAGCAGAACCGTCAGCGATCGCACGCCCCAGATCGCAAACAAGACCCCGAATGCTCCGCCGAGCGACGCCAGCATCACGCTCTCCGTCAGCAACTGCCGCACGACGCGGAAGCGTCCCGCTCCCAAGCTGAGCCGGACAGCCATTTCGCGGCTTCGCGCGGCGGCCCTTGCCAGCAGCAGATTGGCGATGTTCGCGCAAGCAACCGCAAGGATCAACCCCACCATCGCCAAGAGTACGTACAGAGGCTTCGAATACTGGCGGCGCAGGCTACCCAGACCTTCGGCGCCTGGATTCAGAATCAGCGCGGGCAGTTTAGCGCGCTCACCATCGGTCGTCGCAGTGGCCGCAACCCATTGATGGAAACGGGGAGCCATCGATGCCTGCGCCTGGCCTATGCTTACGCCGGGCTTCAGACGCCCCATCATTTCGATCCAATAGAAGTTTCCATCGGGATACATACGCGCCGCCCGGGCACCGTCTACGAGCAGATTCGTGTGCAACGGAAGGTAGATGTCCGGCACCGCAGCAGGGTCTACTCCAAAGAATTCTGGAGGCGCCACGCCGATCACCGTGAAGGGAACGTTATCGACGGAAATCGACTGTCCAATCGCATTCGCCGGTCCCCCAAAGCGGTTCTGGGTCGTCGTAAAACTGATCACGGCGACCGGCGCTGCGCCTGGACGATCGTCTCCGGAGCTGATCAGACGTCCCGCTACCGGCGACACTGCCAGGCCCCGAAAATACTCGCCGGTGACATATTCCGCGCCGGCGCTCGTGGCCTGCCCACGGATGACCACGGTTTTGTTTCGTCCGTCGAAGTAACCGAAGAGCGCAGAAAAGGCGGGATTGTCCTCGCGAAGCGTCTCGAAGGCGCCGTACGGGAATATCCCGCTGACCAGCGTGCCTTTGTCGCCCGGCCAGAAAATGCCTTGTATCCCGTGAACGACGTGGACCCATTGCTTGTTGGCGTTCTGGGGAGGCCGGCTATGCCAATTCAAGACCACCAGCGACTCTGGATCGGCAACCGGCAGCGAGCGCAATAGAATCGACTCCATTAAGCTGTAAATCGCCGTATTGGCTCCGATGCCGAGCGCCAGCAACAAGACCGCCAGGGCACTGAACGCCTTGTTGGCGGCCATGGTGCGACAGCCATAGCGGACATCCTGGACAAGTTCCGACCAAAACCGTGTCATCCAAATCTCCCGTGACTCTTCGTGCTTCAGTCCGACGTTGCCAAATCGCAGGCGCGCTTCAGCCCGGGCGCGCTCCGCCGTCATACCGTCTGCTTGCAGTTCCGCGGCTTTTTCCGCTAGGTGGAGTTCCATTTCCTCACGCAGCGCCTCGCTGCGCCTGGCGCTCTCCATCCAATACCTCAGCCGTCGTATCAACATGTCCCTCACTCCGCTCCCATCACACGGGCGATCGCCAGCGTGAGTTTCGCGTACTTCCGGGTTTCAACCGCCAGCTGTTTGCGGCCGGCCGCCGTGATCTTGTAGATCCTCGCCCGCCGATTATTCGGCGTCACGCCCCAGACACCCTCGATCCATCCGTTTAGCTCCAGCCGCTGGAGAGCGGGGTACAGCGACCCCTCTTCGACGAGGAGCTCATTGTCGGACGATTGTTGAATGAACTGGACTATGCCGTATCCATGGACGTCACGCACCGACAGCGTCCGCAGAATTAACATGTCCAGTGAACCGGGCAAGGAATCGTTTTTTTGCGCCTTACGTCCCATACCAAGAATTCTTAGCTTACGGCGGCGAGATTACGCGAGTCAAGTTCTGATTGGCGAGTGCTTCGCGTGGCAACACGATTTCGGGGTGCTCACGTGCCGGATGCGAATCGCTATGGCATGTTGCCGCTGTTGAAGAACAGGCTCCGTGCGAGTGGTCGGCAAGCCGGAGGTGATCCAGTTGGACGAGAAGGCGGGATCCCCTGTCCCCGAGGATTTAAAGGCGAAATCGATAAGTGAGATGGCGCTTGTATCTGCTAGCGGCGTCCTCCGCCACCCCCATGGAAGCCTCCGCCCATTCCCCCGTGGAAACCGCCGCCGCTGCCAAAACCACGTGCTCTGGCATTTATTCCGCCCACACGTCCATGCCATCCACTGCCCGGATGCCGGCCCGTCCAGCCGCGGTATCCGTACCAGCCGCCTCCCAAATAACCGCCGCCGTAGTAGCCAAAGCCGAACAAAGCGGGCGAATAGAAGCCCCATCCAAATGGACTGTACAACGCATCGGCCGCCGGCCAGAAGCCGTAGAAATCCCAAGCCGGATCCCAATACCAGCCCGGACCCGCCGCCGCATAGAGGTCGGCATTTCTCGCCGCGCTCACGCTAGCTTCCGCTTCATCTTCACTGCGCGCTTTGCTCCACACATACAGCGGTTGCATCTTGACCGCCTGCTCGTTGAAGCTGCGTTTCTTTAACGGGCGCTGGCTGGCAAGTAGCACCTCATCGTGTTTATCGAGAGTCCGGTTACCCGAGGCTTCCTGGATCCTGGCCTGCCCATCGAGCACCATCACTGCTTGTCCAGCGGCATCGAATTCGTAAAGACCGTTTTTTGCGATTTCCGTTGTAGTCCCGTTGAGCACCATCGCGAGATGCGTGCCTTTAATCATCTGATCGACCTCGAGAATGCTTGCGCCGTGTACCAGTTCCGTTCTGGTATCAGCTAACCCGGCTGACAGCATTCGAACTTCACTGCTATTCCCGACGCGCAGAAACGCGCCCGGGGTCAGCAGGATTTCTGCATATCCTGCACCTGTGTCGAGCACCTCGCCAGGGTTGAGTGTGGCCATTCCAATCGCCCGCGGCGTGAGGTTCTGACCGTCTAAAGAAACTTGACCCTCGACGTAGTTGATGGTTCCGGGTCTAACCGGCTCCGAGGGGGCTGCTGGACCTTGGCCGCTTGTTCCGTACCCCGGCGCTTGGGGCATCGGCATACCGAGTTGTCCAAAGCTGAGGGCGGCCGAAGCAAGCAGAAGCGGTATCATCTGCCAGTAAATCTTTTGCCCTTTCATTTTTTTCTCCTACAGATTGGACGTATAGGAATGGAATGGAGTCTTATGCCGTCGCAGTAGAAGCTGCGAAATTCATACAGTACCGGTCGTGTCGCCCGGGCCTTAATGGATTTGTATCAACTAATTACGCCCTTGCGCATTGCATACAGAATCAGTTCCGGAATGCTATGCGCATTCAGCTTCTGCAGCAGGCGCGCTCGATGCGTATCGACTGTATGCGGGCTCAGATTCAGCATGCTCGCTATATCTTTTGTCGATTTCAGCTCGGCTACAAGCTGCAGCAGCTCCCGTTCTCGCGGAGTCAGGAGATCATAAGGATCTTCTACACCGCCGTGCTGCAGTTGCCGCACATAATCGTCCGCCAATACTTTACTCACGGCTGGGCTGAAGAACGCTTTGCCGGAATGCACGGCGCGTATAGCTTGGATGAGATCGGATTCGGCTGAGTCTTTGAGCAGATAGCCACGAGCTCCGGCCTTCAACGCTCTGAGAATGTAGCCCTCGTCGGAGTGCATGCTCAGGATGACTATGGCGGTTTTCAGCCGCTCCTCGTGAATTCTTTTTGCCGCCTCAATGCCGTTGAGCAGTGGCATAGCGATGTCCATGATTACGACATCGGGATTTTCCTGAATGACCAGATCCACTGCTTCTCTGCCGTTACTCGCCTCGCCCACGACAGCGAAGTCCGATTGCCGCTCGAGAACCAGCCGCAGGCCGTGCCGCATGATGGTATGGTCATCCGCCAGCACGATGCGAATAGAAGTCATGGCTCTGAGGCGACGCTGCTCTCCGCAAGCGGTAATTCGACACGGATGGAGGTTCCTTCCCCGATTCGCGATTCGACGTGGAAGTTCCCTCCGAGATGCGTGACCCGTTCCTCCATTCCCAAAAGCCCTAAACCTTTCTCGCGGTCGGGATGAAATCCGTGACCATCATCTTGAATTGTCAGGAGAAGATTTTCACCGCTCAGGCTCAAAGCGAGGCGGACGCTCTTCGCTTTCGCATGGCGAACCGTGTTGCGCAAAGTCTCCTGGACGATGCGATAAATGCACGTCTTTTGGTCATCAGTAATATTGTCCGGAATGGAACCGGCGAGCACCTGCACGTAGATGTTGTGATTGCGGGAAATCTCTCTCGCCTGCCACTGTACGGCTGGAATTAAACCAAGATCGTCGAGCATCGAAGGTCTTAAGAGCAACGACATGTCACGCACGACGGCCACCGTCTTCTCCGCAATTCGTCGAAGATCGCAAAGCTGGGCCCGCACGTTCCGATCACTCTCAGGCGAGATCATTCCAGGCGAGATTATGGCGGCTACATTTCCTATTCCGAGCAGCAATGCCGATAAGGATTGTCCAACCTCGTCGTGCAGTTCTCGTGAGAGCGATCGACGCTCCGACTCCTGAACCTCGATGAGCCGGGCAGATAGATCGCGCAGCGCCTCGCGAGCATGCTCAGTCTCTTCATACCGCTTGCCGGATATCTGCTCGAGACGCAAGATGCGATATATGCTGCCGGCGGCTAACAAGGCGCCGCAAAGCAAGCTCAGCGCGAGGACTGCGATTAACCAACGTTGAAAACGGGAAAACAGGCTTGCCACCCGTCTACTGCCGGTCTCCATTTGCAGTTGATTTACAGCGCTGATCTGATCCGCAAGATGAACCACGACCATGCGCCGGGGCAGCAGGGAATCCTTCATGAAAGCGTAGCCCAAAAGGCGCCGTTGACCTGCATTCCATTCGAGAGCGGGTTGCAATGAATCGAAATAGGCATCGAGCTCCGTTCTGAATCTCTGGAAAGGCAAGCGCTCTTCCGGCCGAAGGACGCGGTCATAGGCAGCTACATTCTGGTCAATGCGCCTCCGCGCCGCTTCCAACTCGACCCTATGCATATCCGCGCGGTTGGAATCCTGTTCCAGAAGAAGGTCCCGCACATACGTTCCCGACAGATAAATGTCGGAGCGTAGTTGCTCCAATACGCGGTCGCGGTTGAAATAATCATCCCGGATGCTTTGGTTTTGTGTCTGAATCTTTCGCAGAACGGAGAGCGCATTCAGCCCCGAAACAGCGAGAAGAAGAATCAGGCCTCCAAATCCTATTAACAGCAGACGCCTGGTCTGTCGGTCTGGGTTTGCCATCTTAATGCAGCAAACCCAGCGTGTATTGAAGCGCTGCGTACGCTTCCTGATAATCGTATTGCGCGGTGAGATTTTGAACCTGCGCTTGAGTCTCTCCTAACTGGGCCTGGGTCAGCTCCACGATGGAAGCGAGCCCGAGATTGTAGCGCCCCTGAGACAAATTGAGCGCCATGTTCGCTTGCGCAAGAAGCTGCTCGCTGGGCGCTATGGCTTCGTACGAGGTTTTTGCATGTTCCCAGGAGGCTCGCACGTCGCGCGCCACCCGGTCCTCTAAATCGCGCACGCGCTCGCCGGCAGCTTGCAATTCGTATTCTGCCGCGTGCCGGCGAGCCGTAAATTGGAATCCATTGAAAATCGGAATGTTCACGTTTACTGCGGCGGCTTCATACTCCTTGGGTATGTTCGGATTAGCGTTTCCTGGATCGATGTAGGGCAGAACTCCTCCCACCCCGATCAGGCTTACGGTCGGCCGGTTTAGATCCCGTTCCGCGTACACGAATTTCTGCGCGGCTTCCCTCTGCAGACGTAAACTTGCCAGCTCGGGACGATTCTTCAAGGCTTGGCCGATCAACTGATCCAGGTCGGGAGGCGGATTGGGGGGCATGGCTTGAGTTGTGAGTTGGTATTCTGTCGCCTGGTTTGTGCCAAGCGCCTGGCCCAGATTGGCGTATGCAGTGGCCAGCCGATCTCTTGCCCGAATCAGCATTAACTGCGCATCCGAAAGATTGACTTGAGCGAAGCTTAGATCGACCTGAGACTTGAGCTGATTTTTTGTCAACTGCGTCACCTGATCGACAACTGTTTGGCGCGTCGCCACGGTCTGTTGAGCGACCTTTATCAGCTCCTGCGAGAGCAGAACTTCGTAGTACGCCTGCTCGACGCCAAGAATGATGTCGAAGCGGGTCGCCTGGTAATCCTGGCGACTGGCTTGAGCTTGAAATCGAGCATTGGCAACTAAGTTCGGAGTCCTGCCCGAATCGGTGATCAGTTGGGAAAGCGTGACGCCCGATCCGAAGTGATTGAACAATCGAGGATCATTGAGCACGCCGGCGCCAAGGCGGCTGTTCAGATTCGCCTGAGCCCCGGTAACCTCGCCGTTCAAGGCAGGATAGTAGGCCGACCGATTCTCGGTAACGATCTCGCCCGCTCTCTGATAATTGGCCTGAGAAGCAAGCACCTGCGGATGGTTTTTCAGGGCCATGGCTTCCGCATCTTGCAAGGTAAGCTGAGGCCCCGGCGCTTGGGCGCTAACAAGGATGGGAATGCCCGCGAATAAAATCGCGATTTTTGCACCCGCTATCTGTCTTCTCATGACGCGCTTACGCCCGTGCCGGCTCATTTTCTCGAGACTGCCGCCGGTCCTTTCTGCCGTATACGAGCAGGTATGCCGCCGGAACGATAAAGACTGTCAGTATGACGGATGAACTCAGGCCGCCGATAATGGCGCGAGCCATTGGCGCATATTGCTCCGAGCCGGTCCCGAGTTTGAGCGCCATGGGCAGCATTCCGATAATCGTTGCGAGCGAGGTCATCAAGATTGGGCGAAGACGAACCCTGCATGCGGTGATGACCGCATCTGTTACGGAAAGATTCTGTTCTTCCAATTTGTGCGCGAAATCCACGATTAAGATGCTGTTCGAGCCGGCGACTCCGATGAGCATCAACACCCCCATCAGCGACATGACATTGAGAGTGGTTCCTGTCAGGAAAAGGATTAGCAACACTCCGATAAAGCCCATAGGTATCGCCAGCATGATGAGAAATGGATCTATGAAAGAGCGGAACTGCGCAACCAGGATGATGTAGAGAAGCAGTGCTGCAAGAATAAAGCCCTGAGCGAAGCTCTTGAATGACGCCTGCATGCCTAAGACCATGCCGCGCAGCTTGACGCGGACATTGCCGGGAACTTTCATATCGGTAACGATTTTGTCGATTGCGTTCGCAACGCGGCCGAGATCCTCGCCCTTCGGCGTCACATATACGTCGGCTGCTCGTTGGATTTGATAATGGTCGATCTCCGTAGGTGTTTCGGTGTGGGTCAGTTTAACCACCGAATCGAGAGTCGTGGGATCTTTCAGGTTTGGGGCTCTTAAAGGAATGTTCGTCAGGTCCAGGAAGTTGTGAATCGCTGGTTTGCCGTGTTCGTAATATTGAACGGTAAGAAAATAATCGTTTCCCGTCTTGTAATCGACCCAGTAGTTCGGAGCGATCATAGCGTTCGAATTAAGAGCAGTGATCACGTTGTCTACAACATCTTTCTCCGTAAGCCCTAATTCCCCGGCGTGGACACGATCGATATCCATTCGCACTGCGGGGTAATTTATGTCTTGCGGAATGTAGACTTGGCCGACCCCGGACAGTTTCCGTATCCGGGCGCCAAGTTCCTGGGCTAATTCGTAATCCTGGCGGTTGCTTCGCCCGGTGACTTCTACGTCGATCGGAGCCGGCATGCCCGCGTTCAACGTCGCGTCCACCATGGACCCGGTTTGAACAAAAGTGCGAACTTCCGGAAATTGCCGCGCAATTGCATCTTGAACGCGGTCCATATATTCGAAGGTGCTCACGCTGTGGTCATCGTTCAGCGCTGCTTGCACGGTCGCGGTGTAAGGACCTGCATTGCTGGTATAAAGCGCCGAAAAATCCGGAACTATACCGATATTGGAGACCACCATCTTGAGATCGTGCCCGACGGTTTGACGAATCAAGTTTTCAATCTTGGAGACGTATTCCTGAGTCAACTCAATGCGCGATCCGGTTGGCGCCTTCATGTTGATAGTGAATTGACCTGCGTCCGTTTGCGGAAAAAAAGCAACGCCAAGGAATGGGTAAATCACCATACTCACGAGGAAAAGGCCCATAAGTGCAATGACAGTGAGGCCCGGCCGCTTTAGGGAACGTCTCACCCACGATTCATAAACATTGAGAAGTCTGTTGAAGCCGTTATTAAAAGCTTCTGTAAATCTGCCCCACAAGGATTTCTTCCCGTGAGGCTGGGCGCCGGGGATCTCTCCCTCGACGTCTTTACCGTGAGCTGAATGCGGCACATCTTTCAAGAACCGCGAACAGAAAAGCGGAATGACGGTCATCGCCACGACGAAAGAGATCAATAACGAAAGGCAGAACGATAAGGCCAGCGCTGAAAACAAAAATTTGCTGACTCCGAATAAATATGTGACCGGAAAAAACGCGACCACACCCACCAGGGTGGCGGCCAGTACTGCCAAGGTCACCTCCGAGCCTCCGGATTCCGCGGCCATCATGGGCGGCTCGCCCAGCTCAAGGTGCCGATAAATGTTCTCAAGCGAAATCACCGAGTTGTCGATGACACGGGAAAACGCCAAAGCCATGCCGCCCAGAATCAAAGTGTTCACGGTGGCGCCGAGCATGTAAAGAATGATGAAAGTCGCTAATGCCGATAGTGGGATGGAAAGCAAAACAGCGGAAGTTGCTCGCGCGCTGCCCAAAAAAAGCAAAATCATGACGCTGGTAAGCACCAGGCCGATAAGTCCCTCGTGAAGCACAGTCTTGATGGCTTCCTTTACAAAAACGGATTGATCGAAAACGATATTAGTCACGAGCTGCTTAGGGACGTCGTATAAGTTAGTAAGCAGCGCGCGGACTCCGTTGACGACTGCAATCGTGTTCGTGTCGCCTCCCTGTTTCATGATTGGAATATAAGTGGACTTCTGCCCGTCGACACGCACAATGTTGTATTGAATTGCGCTCGCGTCCTCCGCTTTACCTACATCTCCGATTGAAACCCAGGAATCGCCGACTGTCTTGATGGGAAGGTCATTGAGTTCCTTCATATTGTCCACAAGGCTGTTGGAATAGACGTAGTAGTCGAACGGACCTAACTTAACGTCGCCGGCAGGAAGAATCAAGTTGGATTCATTCACGGCGGTCACCACATCCATTGGGCTTAACTGCCGTGACATGAGTTTGTATGGGTCGACATACACCATGACTTGGCGGTACTTACCACCGAACGGAGGCGGAATCGTGGCGCCTTGAACAACAGCTATCTGGTTACGGATAGTGAACTGCGCGAGATCATGAAGCTGGGTCTCGGTCAAACCAGATCCCTTTACTGTTACCAGGCAAACAGGCTGGCTGGACGCATCGAATTTCAATACGACGGGAGGAAGAGTGCCCGGTGGCAAGCGCTTAAGATCCGCCAAAGCCAGATTTGAGAGCTCGGTTACGTCGGTATCGGCGCTGGTTCCCGGCTGAAAGATGACTTTAATCAAGCTGACCCCTAGCATGGAGCGTGATTCCATGTGGTCCACGCCGGCGGCCATTGTGAAGAACCTTTCGAGAGGGTTGGTAATATCGTCCTCTATGTCAGCGGGCGGCATGCCCGAGTAGAACGTAGCGACGACGACCGTGGGTATGTTAATTGTCGGAAACAAATCCACCGGCATTCGCACGATGGAAGCCGCTCCAATCAGCGACAGCGCAAGGCAAACGGCAATGATGAAATACGGATTGCGAATCGAGAAGGTTGACATAAGGCGCCGATGTAATTTGCTTTAGCTTTGGTTCTGGTAGGTTGTGACTTCCGTAAGCTTCGGATGTACGAGCTCACCAGGCCGCAACCCGCTCCGGTCGCTGATCACAACCCGATCGCCTTCATTAAGGCCGGAGAGCACCTCGGCATTGGTGTCGGTCTGTATGCCTAAATTGATCTCGCGGTCTTGAATCTTGTTAGTCGGGTCCACTACTAACACACTCGCGCGGCCGCCTGACTGATTAACAGCTTGGAGGGGAACGACTAATGCATTACCTACCCTGTCGAGAGCGAGCGTGGCCTCAGCGTAGACACCGGGAATCAACGCGCCCTCCGGATTCGGAACGTCGACTTCCGTGTGCATGGTGCGCGTCGAGCCGGTTACGTCGACCGAAAATCGCGTGACTTTGCCGGGGAAATCGCGATTAAGAGAAGGCACGCGGACGTTCACCGGGTCACCCACCTTGATGTAGCGAACGTAAGATTCCGGCACGGGTATGACCAGCCGGAATAGATCTTCCTCCGAAAGCTTAACCAGCGGCAACGCCTGAGGGGAATTCGTTCCCCCTTGCATGAGAGTTCCAAAGTTCGCGTATCGTTGCGTGACGACGCCTGCGAAAGGAGCCGTGATCTTCGAATAGTCGAAAAGGGCCTGATCATGTACCAGCTTTGATTGCGCAACGGCCAGTTGGCTCTGCGCGGCCTGCAAGTTGGCCTTGCCGGCTTCCACTTGGGCCTCCGCAGACAGGTCTTTTCCTTGCGCCTCATCCACTTCCTGCTGCGCCACCAGCCCAGGCTGGCTCTTGGCAACATTGTTTAATCGGGTGTACTGCAGATGTAGAACGTTGCGTTCCGCTTCAACCCGACTCAACTGGTGCTGCGCATCCGCCACCTGATCCTCGGCGTTCTTAATGGAGGCCTGGTCTTCTTGTAACTGCGCCTGTAACTCGGGGATCTCCAAAACCGCCATGAGCTGGCCTTTCTTCACGTGACTGCCATAATCGACGTACAGTTTCGAGACGAAGCCCGATTCTTTGGCGTACACATCGATCTCTTGAAACGGCACAAGCTCAGAAGAGATGGTCAAATAGCGCGCCATGGGCTTTCGGGTCACCTTTGCGACCGCAACTTCGGGGAGAGAACTTTCAGTTGACGTATTGGCGCCGGCGCGAGCAACATCATTCTTCCCACAAGATGAAAGGGTGGCGGCAATGACAGCCGCGCTGCAGGCGAGGGAAGCGCGTATCCAAAAGGAATTCATTTGTGATTCGTATCGGGCAGTCTCATTTTTCCTGACACCTGGTGCATCTTCTCGGCCAACCCTTGGAACGTGAATTCCGGGGATTTGCAAAACTCGATCAATTCGCGTTCGGCTTTCAGGATCTGTTGCGCTGTTTTCGGAATCTCGCCTGCGATTGAGATTGGCACCGAGACTACGCCGTGCCGATCGCCGTGAAGTAAATCTCCAGGCTTGACTTGCAGGCCGCCGATTTCTACGGGCTCACCGAACTCGACGATATGAGCATAAGCATGCGAAACGGCTATGCTGCCTGCAAAAACTTGCAATCCCGCGGCTTGGATTCCGGGCAAATCGCGCACCGCGCCGTTAGTGACATAGGCCGCGCAGGCAAGGGCCTTCGATATACTTGCGTGGATCTCGCCGAACAGCGCTCCCAGGCCCGGAACATGATCGATGTCCTCCGCCACAATGAATCGCGGCTCGGGAATTTTCGACAGATAAGACCACCACTCGGGACGGTCGTAGTAACAGCGGCCTGCGATCGGTGTTGCAGAGGTACGAATGCGTGCGGTCGCAGCGTAGCCGGCTTTCGGGGGAAGCTGCGGGAAAATGCATCGTATCGATCCATTGACGAAACCCTCATTCCGCGTTCTGACGTGAAACTGCTCTATGGCGTTTGAGACCGTACAGGAATCGAATTGCTCGAGTGCCTTCAGAATGTCGTCCGTTACAGGTGTCACGTGTAAGCGCCGAAATTAAAGGATTACTAAAACCACTGTAGAGCTTTCAAAGCCGCCGATGCTATACCCTGGGAACGTGATTTTTCGATCTAAGAGACAGTAGGTAACTCTGACGGTCGCAGCCCAGCTTTTCAACCCCATCACATGAATAAATACGTCGTGGTGATGCTCGGAGGAGCACTCGGGGCTGTGTCCCGCTTCGCCGTGGGGACATTTGTTGCGAGACTGTACTCGACTGTTTTTCCGCTCGGAACGTTCCTGGTTAACGTTAGCGGATCGCTGCTGATCGGTATTCTGATGATGCTATTTCTAAACCGGCCCGCTATCCACGCAAACTGGCGCCTTTTCCTCGTTACTGGAATTCTTGGCGGGTACACTACCTTTTCGAGTTTCGAGTGGGAAACCTTCGCGGCGTTGCGGGGCGGGGCTGGTATGGCGGCGCTGCTGAATGTGTTTCTAAGCGTTGGCTTGGGCTTGGCAGGAGTATGGATCGGCGCGGCGCTCTCTAACCGGCTCTGGCCACGTTAGCAAGCGCGTGACTATTCAGGATCTGGCTCGGCGTTCCTCGCGGGTGATCTATCGCAGCGGCCTAACTGCTCCGTTTGATACAACCGTCACCTCTACATCCGTGACCGCGATCATGCCGCTGTTCATCATGGCTTGAAATACCGGCAGTGCCTCGCGTGCTTTCTCAGGGCTCTCGACGACTGTAATGACGATCGGCTGATCGCTTCCCAACAAGTGCGACCGGTGGAGTTCTGCGGACCCTCCAAATCCTTCGACACCGCGGAATACCGTTACTCCCGCAAGGTCCAGCTCCCGGCATCGCTCCACGATAGCCTCATAAAGGGGCTTGCCTTTGTATTCGTCCCGTTCGTTCACATAGAGTCGGAGCAGCTTACCTGGTTGACTGTCCATGCGCTATCACTTCTCCTGTAGCCGGCATTTCGTGCACAATCTGGTGCAGTTCAACATCCGAAGTAACGATAATCCCGTCCTGCATCATCCCGGACACCACCTGGACTAACTCGGCCACCTTTTCCGGCTTCTCCACCACGGAAATCATGATGGGCAAATCGTGCGAAAGGTGAAAGCGTCCTGCCTTGTGCGTGTGCCGCTTTGCTCCGTAGCCGAGAATTCCTCGATAGACGGTCGCTCCTGAAAAACCCATCATGTGCAATTTCTTAACGATTTCCTCGTACAGGCAGTCGTCCTTGCATTTGTCCGACTCTCCCAAATAGATCCGAACGAGCTTTGCGGGGAAGGTGACGACCTTTTGCCGGGATTGGTCCTGGGGCCCCTTGTACTTGACATCCTTCGATATAGACTTGACTACCGTTAGGTCCTGAACTGTGATCAGGCCATCCGTCACCATTTCGTAGAGAGTCGGTAGGAGTTCATCCACGCGTTCTATGGTTTCCACAAACTCGATGCGCACCGGGGGGTGCTCGCCTGCGTATTCGGAGCCTGGATCATGAACCTGCTCGTGGCTGCCGAACCCCAGGTCTGCCCGCAGCAGGGTTGCTCCGGCAACGTGCTTGTGTCGTAAGAAACTCAGGACCGTGGACCATAGCGGCTCTACATGAGCGCGCGTATCCTGGTTCAGGTAGATGGTGACCTTCCTGGCGCTACCTCTAGGGAGCATATTGGCGAGCCTCCTTCCGATTCATGAACTGTCCTCCCGGAGCGCACGCCTCCTTTTCAGCGACTTGAAGCAAGACTAGAATTCCTTTGAGCGGCGGCGGAACGGGATGGAAGCGTTGGATGATGGACGAACGCGCTTTGCTCACAACTCGCCACATACGAATTCTCGTGTTGTAGGAGTTATTGGCCGCTAGCGCGGCAAGCAACGGCGAACTCCACCGCCCCACCCTAAGATTACAACGATCCGAACGGGGTGACAACCTCATTTCATCCCTTGATTGACCCGTCTGATTGACCCATCTGATTGACACGTCACTTGATCAATCAACGATTCAGCGGTAAGCTCAGAATCAGCGGTGGAGTTCGCGTAACGCTGCTCTGAGCAGCCAATGACTCCTACAGTGGGGATTCCTGTAGGAGGCGCCGCGCCAACCTACGGTTCCCGCACAAATCTGTTGATGAGGTGAACTGTATGGAAAACACATGGCTTCTCGCGGCTCTGTGGCTGGGACTCGCGCTTCTGGCAACTCTCCTTTCGATCTGGTTCCGTATTTCGACAGCACTTTCGGAAATTGTCGTCGGAACGGTTGCACAGCTCATTATTGGCGCAGCCGTTGGCCAGAATGCGATCGGGGCAAAAGCTCCCTGGGTAGCATTCCTTGCCGGGACCGGCGCGATTGTATTGACTTTTCTGGCCGGCGCCGAACTGGATCCAAGCGTGTTCGCGCGTAAGTGGAAGGAAGCGGTGGGTGTTGGACTGGTCGGGTTTTTCGGTCCCTTCCTAGCCGCTGCAGCGGTAGCTCACTTTGTTCTTCATTGGGGGGTAATGCCAAGCTGGCTCGCCGGAGTGGCTTTGTCAACCACTTCCGTAGCCGTCGTATACGCGGTGATGCTCGAGACCGGCTTCAATGAGACGGATTTCGGGAAAGGTATTTTGGCTGCGTGCTTCGTCAATGATTTGGGCACGGTAATCGCGCTTGGCCTGATCTTCGCTCCGTTTACATTCAGAACGTTGATCTTCGTTGTGGTTAGCGTCGTTGCCTTTATCCTGCTGCCGTTTCTCACGCCGCGCTTCTTTCGAAAATATGGAGGACGGGTCTCCGAATTGGAGGCCAAATATCTGCTCTTGCTGCTATTCGGACTCGGCGGACTGGCAACCTGGGCTGGGAGTGAAGCAGTGTTGCCGGCCTACATCATCGGAATGGTTCTGGCTGGAACAGTGGGCAAGGATCACCAGCTGATACGGCGTTTGCGGACGTTGACGTTTGGCCTGCTGACACCGTTTTATTTTATCCGCGCCGGATCGCTTGTTTCGGTTCCCGATATCGTCGCAGCGCCTGTTGTGTTTTTGATTCTCTTAGCGACCAAAATGGCTGCGAAACTCGTTCCACTGGTGCCGACCGTTCGCTCATTCAACTACCTGGGCCATGAAGGTCTTTATTATTCACTGATGATGTCCACCGGCCTCACCTTCGGCACGATCGCATCTCTATTCGGCCTGCAACATCGGATCATCACTCAGGCGCAGTATTCTTTCCTGGTTGCCACCGTTATCGGAACCGCAATCGTTCCAACCGCCATTGCAAACGCGTACTTCTCTCCTCGGCATCTTCTAAAAAGGGCGGTCAATCCGGTACGCTCTGAACGAGAGATTTCCGGAGAAGAAGACTTGCAGGAAATGCCATAATCAGCCGCCAAGTCTTGTTCTCAGAATGCTCAAATGGAAGCACGCGATGCGCCGCCCGAGGCTCGTAACGACAGGAAACTTATTATTGTTCCTGGCCGCCGTCCCGCTGCACGCCCAGACAATCGACCCTCAAGTGCTGCTCGACCAGGCGCGCCTGAAAGTTTCGTCAACTGTCCAACACGCTCCAAGGTATACGTGTATGGAAACTATCGAGCGGTATTGGTATGTCAACCGCAGATCTGTTCGACCGGGTTGCGATACCGATCGTCCCCCCCAAATCAATGATCGAGATTTGGTTCGGACGGATCGCTTGCGCTTGGATGTGGCCGTCGGCTCCGGCCAGGAAATGTTCTCGTGGCACGGCCAAAAAAGCTTCCAGACCGAAGAAATTGACCAGCTGATCACCGCCGGCCCCATTAGCTCCGGCACGTATTTTTCCTTCCTCTCCAGCATTTTTCTTGAAGGAGTGGCAAAAATCGATTTTCGGGGCGTCAAGAATGAGGCTGGTAAGCAGCTTGCCGCGTTCGGATACTCAGTCCCCATAAGTGAAAGTAAGTTTGAGACGCGCACCGATTCCGGCAAAGATGTTATGGGCTATCACGGTGAATTTTTCGTCGACAGATCAACAGGCGAATTAGAACGACTCAGCATTCTTACGGACGACATGCCTGAGTCAGCTCAGGTGTGCAGTTTCAATTCGGAGGCCCGCTATGGGACTACGCGCTTGAATGGCGCAGAGTTTCAATTGCCTATCAATGTGGTGATGGATATTCTGCATCTGAACCGCGAACAGACCAGGACGGTTACTCAGTATCGGGAGTGCCGCCAATTTGTGGGCGAATCAGTCTTGCGCTTCGATAATGCTCCTGCGGAAACCGCTCGAACCGATCCAAGACCGGCTCGAACGCTCCCGGCGGGCCTTCAGCTGCAAATTCGGATCACGTCGGCGATGAATCCCACGACAGCCTGGGCCGGTGACCCGCTTCAGGGGGAATTAGCGGCGGACGTTTTCGATGAGCATGGAACAGTTCTTGCGCCGCGGGGTACACCGGTAGAGGGTCGATTATTACGAGTGGAGACCTGGGTGCGGCCTGCTCATTTCTATACGGTTGCACTGCAGTTTCGGGGGATGAGAGTGGAGGGTGAAGACTACAAATTGGATCTGAAATCGACGATGGAACCACTTTCATCAGACCGCGAGCAGCCGCCTGTCCGCCGAAGAATCCAGCTGAGCAATCCGCCTATCTCGGATGACCCTGCCGCTTGCCGCTTCCGCTTGAGTGACCGGCAGGTGAACTTGAAAGGCGTGATTACTTACTGGATCACGAATTGATCTACGTGCTGAGGAGTGCATAAGCAAGGCCTTTTGATTTCCTCTCGTGCTTCAGTGTTTTCAACTGCTGCCAATCCAATCGATTTGCAGCTGATCAACGCGCCGGAACTCCGTATCTCCTGTGACCAAAGGATAGTTATATTTTTGCGCCAACGCAGCCGCGAACGAATCGGCATAGGCAATCGGAAACCGGCCTTTCAGCGCGGCGGCGTTCCAGATGTCATCGCTGGTTGGCACTTCAATGGTAACGGGCAGGGTACGCGAGGATTCACGCCAGGATTCGGCGAGCGCCTCGCTATGTTGCTTCCGGAGAAAATAGTATACTTCTCCCACGTTGATGGCGCTCATCAAAAGCCTGAGTCGGCCGTTTTCCGCCTCAGTCAGCAAGGTTTCAACCAGACCGGCGGCGGGCTGCCGCCCACTCATCCATTCAAGAATCGCCCAGGAATCAAGAGCGCGAGTCTTCACGCTCACGCTCTTTTTTCTTAAACGCGGCGAAAGCGCTCATGAGGTCAGGGCTTGCGCCCGCACCCCGCAGTTTTCTCCAGGCTGGCTCTGTTGAGAGCACTATTTCCTGGCCACGCACTTCGACCGTAAGCTTGCTGCCCGCCCCGAGGTTCAGGGCATCCCGAACGTTCTTAGGAATTGCGATCTGGCCCTTCGAGGATACCGTAACCTGTTCCATAATTGCATCTTACCAAAGGTAAGAAGTGGCAGAGCGCGAGAGCCTTCAGGTCAGCTTCCATTCCCCGTGCTCCTTAATTTCGGCATACATCGCGTCGGGCGCCAAATCGAGTTCGCCGGGCCAAGTAACAGCCCCGTGTTCCACGAAAACCTGAGCGAATAGACAAGGGTCCGCCAGTGGCGCAAAAACCCCAGCGCGATCCGACCGAACCAGCCCGGACAGGTCAACCGTTCCTGTTGTTCCATCGAGGAAGCGAACGGCTAGGCGAAACCCGTCTAAAGGAGATACCGCTTCAACGCGCCAAGGCATCCGTGAGCGAATCCCGGGCCTTATGGCAACGGGGAAATCTTGTGTGCCGGCTGGTTGTTCGCGCATCGTTCCCAATCCTTCATAAGTTCGGCCCGGTGCTCCTGCGCCCACTCTAGAATCAACGCCAGAGCTCGCCGGGGCATCCTGCCGTCGTTTACTTCTAGGCTATGAGCTTGTTGAGAAAACCCGAAAAACCGCTTGCTGGCGCGCGCGGCTCGGTTTCGGAGCAGCGTGTTGCAGTTACTTGCCGAGCCGCGACGCTCAGGCAGCGTTTTATAGAGACGGTTGCTCTTCAAGCCTTCACTCCCGTGCTTTCACTGCTCGGCCGGTCTTCACCGATTCTTTCGCAAGATCGATGATATGAATCACATCCACATTGATGTCGATTGCAGTCAGTCCTTCAATCGGCTGGTTGGCTCGAATTCTCGAGATCATATATGCAATCGGCTCGTCTTCGCCTGCGGGAAGCGGCTGAATCGGGAGTTCTTTTTTCTCTCTCCCTTGCCGCAGCTCCACGGCATTATGCGTCATGTACACGCTTCCCGGCGGCTTGCCGTCCGGCCGCCCAAATACTTCCAGATCCTGAAAGCCGCGCGGGAGATCCCAGCTTCCCTCGAAAATTCCGACGCCGTTCGCATAGGTGAGAACGATTGTGGCGTTGTCCTCCACTTTGGGGAAACGCTCCGGCCGCAAATGATTCACAGTCGCGTAAACGGTATCGGGCATGCCCAGATACCAGAGACTCCAGAGCGCGTTATAGCACCCGAAATCCATGAGCGCCCCGGCGCCGTTCTTCACGGGATCGGTTAGCCAGTCGAAAAAGTACTTGTCCCGCACTCCCTCCGATCCGGGCCCGCCATGCCCAACTATGCCGTGCAATCGATAAACAGCGCCGATCTGCCCCTGATCGACCGCAGCCTTCGCGGCGTAATTCGCGGGCCACCAAGCCATCTGATAGTTGGTCATAAT
>JBAUUG010000450.1:0-1690 GCA_049582585.1 Bryobacteraceae bacterium
TGCAAGCTCCGTTGCAGATAATCGTCATCGCTGGCCCCGAATCGGCCCAGACTGCGAAAGCTTTCGAAGCAATCGCCGTCTCGGCTTTCGCCTTCAGCAAGAGCGTCTTGCGGCTGACCTCGAGCCAGGCGGTTGCCCAGAATCTTCCGCCCGCGCTAGCCGCCACCATTCCAGAACTCCCTCACTTAAACTCGGGCAAGCCTTTCGCGATTCTCTGTTCCGGCTCTACTTGCCAGCCTCCGTTCACCAGCGTCTCCGAGCTCCAGGAAGCGCTGCGGTCCGCTCTCAAAACGCCTCTTTAGGAAATCTGCGGCAACCTAAAACGCGCGGAGGTACACAAAAAATAGGCTGACGGGTTTATGTATGAAGTCCGTCAGCCCAAACATTGCGAGCCCTAGGTTCGGCCCAAGTTACTAAAGGTTACTTTGGTGACCTTGCGGACACCCCGTACCTCCGGTTAACACTAGTTCGTCATCGTGGTAACGCGACGGCACACCTTTCTTGCAGTTGTTGTTGTGGTGGGCACAGTAGAATCGGCCCTCCGTCCGGGGTGGGGACCTGCGGAACGGCGGCTGCCATATACGTGCCCACTAGTCCAAACATCAGGACCGAAATCCTGATTGCTTGTTTCATGGGTTCTCTCCTTCTCGTCTTCGATTCCCAAAAAGGGACCCGATGACGCGGTGAGGAATTATAAAGTACGAGTCAAGCCCTGTCCCGAATTCTCACCCCCGCGGCCAGCCGACCGCCTCCTGTTCTCCTCATCATCTTTCGCATTGCCCAATCGGGATAATCCAGTAACCTCCTTTGGTTCTGTAGGTTATACGTAATCTCCCATCCTAAAACATCTTCACTCGGAGCCAGGGCAATCGCCGCTTATGCTCCCCGGAGGCTAATTTACGAAATACGGAACTCAGCATCCCCGATTGCAAAATTGTCCCGAGCGTCTGCATTTGCGACGAACCAGAAAGCAGCAGCGGGAAAACCGGAAGGAAAACGCGTCGGCCGGAAGACACTAATCGAAAAAAGAAGAGGGAATAATAAAAGAAGAGGATACTGCGTCAGAAAGCCGGCGGCTATCTCTTGGATCCGGCCCGCGCCGCAGAAACCTCCGCGCCGATTACGGGAACAACCTTGGGATCAGCCGACGCCTTGTTATTCTCCAGCGTGACCGCTATCCCTGTTTGAGTCCGCGAGAGCGCCCGATCCACCATCCCTTCGAACATCGGGATTAGAGAATCCTCGGCCACCGGGTGCTGAATGTTCGACAGGCTTTGCTCCCAGCGCTGAGGCCGCAGCAGCATCGATCCCGCTTCGCGGGCTGGACTCTTCGCCAGCGCGTAGCCCACCCAGATCAGCAAAGCGCCGTTGTAGGCCGCCATATTGATCAGGCTTACCGAACGCGCTCCCAGATGATTGCCCGCCCACGAAGCCACCAGAGCCAGTTCCACAAACGCAAAACTCCCGAAACCGACGGCGATTCCGAAGCTGTGCTGCCGCCGGCTTACCCCCAGATAACTTGCAAACGACATCAGGAACAGAACCATCCCCACTTGGATGATTCGCACGCAACGTTGAGCCGTTACGATGGCCTGTATCCACGGTGCCGTATCCGATGAGTTCGCTGAAACCGACACCACTCCAGCCACCAGCAGCATCACCAGGCCTGCCCACTTGAACAGCACCGTTC
>JBAUUG010000451.1:0-10198 GCA_049582585.1 Bryobacteraceae bacterium
ACGTTGAGTTTCGGGCGTCCCTCGAAGGCAATCATCAGCGAGCTCTCCACTCGCGCATACGCCGGTTGCGTGGCGGGCGCATCTAAGAAGGGAGCACCGGTTTTGAGATATTCGTCATCTTGAGCAAGATGAAGCTCGGCTGTGACCAGAGTTTCGACAGATGTACTGGGAATCAACACGTACAAGCACGGAGTTTGGGGCCCGATATCCAGATTGAAAACTCCAACGGGCTTGATCCCCAGCCGGTTTAGAGCTGGGATGAGCGCGTCAGCGACGAAACTGTTGGTCAGTTTCTGTTGCGGGCCTGATTCCAGTTGGTATCGCCGAAGTTCGTAATACTCGCGGCCGGGGCCATTTAAATTCTGTGGGCCTCCTGCCACCGTGGACGCAAGAGCAGAGAGAAGAAAGTGACGTCTTTGCACGAACCCTCCTAAGTAAGCTGACATTCTATCCAGTCGTGAACCCGAGGGTGTATAGATATAAGGAATATGGCCCAGGTACAAGCAGCCCCAAAAACTTACGATGTCGTGATTGTCGGCTCGGGCGCCGGCGGCGGCGTTGCCGCTCAGGTGCTCGCCAACGCGGGCGCCAAAATCTGCATGCTGGAGGCGGGCGACTGGTTTGACTGCACAAAGCAATCGAAGATGTTCCAGTGGCCGTACCAGGCTCCGCATCGGGGCGCCGGTGGCAGGGAGAAGCCTTTCGGGTACTTCGACGCTACGCTGGTCGGCGGTTGGCAGGTGCCGGGTGAGCCGTACACGAACGCGCCGGGCTCCGACTGGACGTGGTGGCGCGGCCGGATGCTGGGCGGGAGAACAAACCACTACGGGCGCATTTCACTGCGCATGGGGCCGTATGATTTCAAACCGTACAGCCGCGATGGCAAAGGTTTTGACTGGCCGATCAGCTATGAGGATCTGGCGCCGTATTACGACAAAGCGGAAGAATTGATTGGCGTCTTCGGATCGCAAGAGGGTCTTGAAAACACGCCCGATGGTAAATTTCAACCCGCGCCCGCGCCGCGTTGCTACGAGAGAATCATCAAATTAGCGTCGGACAAGCTGAAGATTCCGTGCATACCCTCGAGGCTGGCCATCCTGACGCGTCCTCTGAACGGCCGTCCGTCGTGCCATTATTGCGCCCAATGCGGACGCTCTTGCGGAGTGAACGCGAATTTCAACTCGCCTGGGGTGCATATTTTCCCCGCGATGAAGACCGGCAATCTCGAGGTTCGCGTCAACGCCATGGCGCGCGAAGTGCTGGTCGGGTACGACGGACTCGCGAGCGGTGTTTCCTACATCGACAAGAAGACGCGCAAGGAGGTCGAGGTCCGATCGAAAATCGTGGTCCTGGCGGCGAGCTGCTGTGAGACCGCTCGCATCATGTTGAACTCGAAAAGCAGCCAATTCCCGAATGGAATAGCGAACTCTACGGGCCTCGTGGGCCGCTACATCATGGACACCGTAGGCTCCGATGTGGGTGGCTTTCTGCCCATCTTGCAGGATCTTCCGCCGCGAAACGAGGACGGAGTGGGCGGCATGCACATGTACATGCCTTGGTGGCTCTATGGGCAGCAGAAGGCAGGCAAGATGCCGTTCGCGCGCGGCTATCACATTGAGATCGGGGGCGGAAGAGAATTGCCCGGAGAGGGAGCGCTTCAAGGCTATGCGGAGGGCGCGCTGGGAGGCGGGTACGGCGTGGATTTGAAACGAAACCTGCGCAAGCTGTATGGGTGCGGGGTAGGCTTCTCCGGTCGAGGCGAGATGATCCCGAACGACGATAGCTATTGCGAGATCGATCCTACTGTGGTCGATCAATGGGGCATACCGGTGCTGCGCTTTCACTTCAAATGGAGCCAGGATGAAATACTTCAGGCGAAGCACATGCAGGAAACGTTCAAGGAGATCATCGAGGCGGCCGGCGGCACCGTGACGGACAGCTCCAATGCCGAGGAGAACTGGGGCATTGCCAAAGGCGGGCAAATTATTCATGAAGTGGGCGCCACGAAGATGGGCGATAATCCGAAGACTTCTGTGTTGAACCAGTATTGCCAGGCATGGGACGTCAAGAATCTCTTCATCACCGATGCCGCGCCGTTTGTCAGCAATGCGGATAAAAATCCGACGCTCACGATTTCCGCGCTCGGCTGGCGGACATCGGAATACATTGCGGACCAGGTGAAAAAGCTGAACGTAAAGGTGTAAAGAACCGCTGGTGGTGCTTCTTCGATTGTTGCTGTATGGTTCGGCAGCACTCTTTGCCCTTGCATCGCTCTGTTTCGCAGGAAGCGGCGGCGAGGCGCATTACATTGGACCGCAGGCGTGCGCTCTCTGCCATAAGGAGATCGCCGCCACCCAAACGAAGACTCCCATGGCTACCACCTGGCATGGGGCAGTCACGTCGTCGTTGCCGCTGAATTACGAGGGCCACGCGAGAGAAGGCTCCGATGCTGCGCCGCTTGCTTTCGAAGTCAAGCGCCTGAGGGCCGGGTTTGTGTATTCCGTTGCCTTGCCGGATGGAGCGAAGGTGACCCTGCCGGTCGAGATCATCATGGGAGGAAAACGGCACGGTCTCAGCTTCCTCGCGCGCATCGAACAGTTCGATGGCATTTCGCTCGATCGCCCGGCGCTCATCGAAGCACGATACGTGTACAGCTCCACGCGGAATACGCTGGTCCTCTCTCCAGGCTTCTCCTCCGAAAACCCTGACTCGTACCCAGCGGCGTTTGGAGAAGTTCTAAGTTCAAGTCTCGAGGTGAAGTGCCTCGCTTGTCATGGGAAGCCGAATGGCGTGGGCGCGGGCAAGGAAGGTGGAGTGCATTGCGAGAGCTGCCATGGACCGGGGTCGCAACATTTGTTGGGGATAAGCAAAGGAAATCCGCAGCAAGGCATCATCAACCCGAAGAGGCTAAGCGCGAAAGAGAGTCTTGAGATTTGTGCGCAATGCCACATCGGGTTCACACATATCTCGGATCCCCTCCCGGGTGATTTGCTGGTTTCGAATCAAGCCAATGCTCTGCGCAACGCGGAGTGTTTCATTCAAAGCGGCGAAGCATTCGCTTGCACTGCCTGCCACGATGCGCATAAAGATTCGTCGGGCGCCGCGGAAGCCACCGTGAAGACCTGCCTGGGGTGTCATTCGACGGCGGCAGCCAAGCCGAGAGCCGCAATTTGTCCCATAAACCCGCAGGACAAGTGCATCGGCTGTCACATGCCCTCAATCGAAAGTGGATCGTTCCACATGGTGGATCACTGGATTCGCGTTCATCCCGAACAAGGCGTTCAAGCCCCGAATCACGACGAGACTTTGCGGTCGCAGGTTCAACCGATCCGCGAATTTCTCCGCATGATCGTCACAAAGGATGGAACTACGGCCGAAACGGCAAGCCGGCGACTTTCGAAAGGAGAAGCATTTTTCACGGTCGCACGCGACCTTTCGGTCGACGCGACCGCGAGCGTTGGCGGGTACGCGGGTCAGATGTTGTTGTCGGATATGGATCCGAAGCTTTCCGCCGCTGCTTCAAAGCTGCAATACGGCGAGACCAGCGGCGTCATCGACCTGGGTAATCGCCGGATAATTCTGTATCGCATGCCCCGCGATTTCAAGTGGGAAGCCGAGCAATTACAGGAGCAAGCGTCGGCGCTGAAGACCCGCGGCGATCTCAAAGGCGCTCTGGCGAAAAATTGGCAAGCGCTCGAGATCTATCCCTCTTTTCTGCGCGGTCTCATTTTTCGAGGCGTAACCCTCGGAGAGAGCGGCGACGTGCAGCACGCCGCCGAGATACTTGAACTGGCTACGCAGCTTTATCCCGACGATGCGGCGGCTGAGTTCAATCTTGGCCTCACGTTGGGCGGCTCGGGACGAAGGGCCCAAGAGATTGAAGCTTACCGGCGCGCGATCGAGCTGCAGCCGGACATTGGGTCGGTGTATGAGAATCTTGGGGCAGCGTTGTATTCTGCCGGGGACCGGCAGGGGGCGATCCAGGTATTCCGTCAAGGGCTGCAGGCGAATCCACTTTCGGCGCTGCTTTACTATGACCTGAGCCTTGCGCTCGAGCAGGAGAAGGACATACCGGGAGCCAAGCGCGCTATGGCGCTCGCAACGAAACTCGACCCAGATGTTGCCCATCGTCAGCAGAAGTGAGAGCCATTCCGAAGCCTCTAATCCCTTCTTAAAAAAACCCTTGAAACTCTTATCCCATAGGAATATAATCGACTAACCGCAAAGGGTTACACCTTTAGGTGGAGTTGGAGGTTATATGAGGAGCTTGCTAATGTTTCCACGTTTCCGAAGCATCTCGGGCCCACGTGGGCTCGCAACATGCCTGAGTCTTTTCCTTCTAATCTCGTGTTCTGTCCCCAGCCTGTGGTCTCAAGCTCTGCAGGGCATAACCGGGAGTGTCACCGACTCGAGCGGCGCCGTAGTCGCGAACGCGAAAGTGACGGCTACGAACAACGCGACGGGTGTCGCTAAGACAACTGAGACGAGTTCGGCCGGAACTTACCAGTTCACCGACCTCATTCCGGGCACCTATACAGTCACGGTCGATCTAGCCGGCTTCCAGTCATCGGTCCACAGCGGCGTTGGTGTCGACGTTGCAAGGACATCGACGGTGAATGCCGTTCTCCAGCCCGGCAGCACCACCCAGACGGTGGAGGTGCAAGAAAGCGTGATTGCTCTCGATACGACTCAGCCGGCGCTCGGCACGACGATCGAGAACAAGGTCATACAAGAGCTGCCGGACGAGGTCAGCGGCGGACGCGGGCGGCAGATCGACAGCTTCATTTTCCTCGCCCCTGGCGTAACCGGCTCCAGCTTCAGCCATCGAATCAACGGCGGCGTCGATTTTGAGAGCGAGGTAGTCTTTAACGGCATACCCATGGCTCAATCCGAAACGCAAGGCTTTCAAACGATTTGGAACCCGCCATTCGAGATGGTCAACCAATTTGACGTGCTGCGCTCCTCGTTTTCAGCGCAGTACGGATTGGCGCAGGGAGTGGTCACCTATAACACCGCTTCAGGAACAAACACGATACACGGCGACGGCTTTGAGATCATCCGCAACAACTTTTTCGACGCCAAGGGGGCGTATAACCCTACCGTGCCCATTGACAAGGAAAACAATTATGGGTTCAGCATCGGCGGTCCGGTCTGGATTCCCAAAGTTTACAACGGGAAAAACCGCACGTTTTTCCATCTCAGTATGGAATGGTATCGGGAGAACAACACGCCGACAAATTTCTTTTCCCTGCCCACGGCCGCCGAGAAGTCAGGTGATTTCAGCTCTCTAGGAACGCCCATTTTTGATCCTGCGGCAGGCCAACCCGGAAGCTGCATCGCGAACGGCAATATACCCGGGAAGCAGTTTATTGGCAACATGATCCCCCAAGCCTGCTTTAGCCCAACCTCCGCCGCCTTGCTGCAATATTTACCCAATCCTAAGTTCCCCGGCTTTGTCAACAACTCACAGAATCTGGAAGGAGTCATTCCTACCAGGCAGAATCCATGGGGCTTCACCATTGATCATAATATTAACGACAAACAGTCAATTCACTGGGCCGAATGGCGTGACAAGCAGACCTCATACGGTGATAACGCCGGGACGCACCTTGCCTTTTCAGATCCTTTGGCGGATAAGACTTATTACCCCGATCTCGGCACGGTCTTCATCCTGAACTATGCAAATGCCATCTCGCCGAATTTGGTGATGACCGCGGGAGCAAGCTGGTTGGGAGAACTGAATTTTCAGATTCCGCAGCGGACCGGGCCTCAGCCCATTCCTTCGGCGGCGCCCTTTGCTCCGGTTGTTCCAGGAATCAACTTCGGCGGTCCGCTCTCTCCGGGAAATTTCGGGACATCGAACACCAATTCGATCAACCGAAAACTGGGAATCGTGCTGGAAAACAATTGGCAATGGATTCACGGGAAACATACGTTCAACATCGGCGGAGAGATCCGGAGGACTTACCAGGACGACAATGAATGCCAACAGTGCGCCGGGAATTTTAACTTCAGCAATAACGAGACGGCTGATCCCAATAATATAGGGACGACTGGAAACGCCTTTGCCAGCTTCCTTCTCGGCACAGTAGACAGCTCAGACCGGATCGGATCTCAAGAGGAAAGGCTTCGAAATAAGGACTTCTCGCCTTATATCCAGGACGACATCAAATGGAGTCCGAAGCTGACCTTCAACATCGGAATTCGTTGGGACGTTATGGTGCCGTTCACAGCTGTCGGCAACCCCGTCGTATACTTCGATTCGAAAATCCCGAATCCCGGCGCCGGCGGCCGGCTTGGCGCCGCGACGAAGTTCGGTGACTGTACAGGGTGTGCCGGCGTGGATCGGGCAGCAATCCACTGGGGTCACTTCAGTCCCCGCGGCGGCTTCTCTTATCAATTGAATGATAAGACCGTTTTTCAGGGAGGGTTCTCTTGGAACTATCTCGATGGGGGCGCGTACGAATACGGCACCAGCAAGGTAGCCGTGAATTATGGCAATCTGCTCCAGGGCACGTTTTCGCGGCCCTCGACCGGCTCCACAACTCCCGGTTTCGGCTCTTGGGACACGAACATTCAGCCCTACCCGGCGCCTACTCCATTCAGCCCTTCGCTCGGCATTGGATCGCAGATTGACGCCTTCGATCCCGCGACCGACGGCCGTGCTCCCTACGACATCGTCTGGAACATCGGCATTCAGCGCGAGCTCCCGTTTAACATGTTTTTATCCGCTAACTATACGGGTAACCGCGGCAACTTCTTGCCGGCTCAGTTGAATCCGATCAATCAAATCAATCCCGCTTATCTTTCTCAATACGGAAGCTTGCTGGGGCAGCCTTACGCAACAACGGGCGTAGGCCTTGGGATTCCGCTGCCTTACCCAACTTTCGAGGCCAACTTCCCGACCGCTACTGTGCTCCAGGCTTTGCGCCCATATCCCCAGTACTCGGGTATCTTTAACAATTTCGATGACACAGGCTCATCGCTGTACCACGCGATGCAGGTAACGCTCACAAAGCGCTATACCAGCGGCCTCAGCTTCCTGGTTTCTTATAACTTGTCCCGCATGATGTCGAACACCAATTCAGGTTTTACTTCATTCGCATCCGCATCGCTGAATAAAGATAATCAGAAGGCAGAGTGGTCCGTCGATAACAACGATCAGCCGCAAATGATCAACATCGCCGCGACTTATGAGTTGCCGTTCGGCAAGGGTAGAACGTTTATGAACCGCGGCGGCGTGATGAACGCGGTTCTAGGCGGCTGGCAAATCAGTCCGCTACTTACTTACGCCAGCGGAACGCCGCTTCAGGTAACTGTGGCCGGTGATCCGCTTGGAAACGGAACCTCGAACCGGCCGAATCTCGTTTCCGGCGTGCCGCTGCAGTTCTCCTACTTGAACGTATACAAGGGCTTGCCCGTGCTGAACGTCGCGGCTTTCACCGATCCGGGTCCCTGGGCGATAGGGAATGAACCGCGCTATGTGTCTGGGATGCGGAATCCGTTTAATTACAACGAAAATGTCGCTCTCGCCAAGTATTTCCCGTTTGGAGAAAAGGTAAAGCTTAAGTTGGAGGTGGAATACTTCAACGTGCTGAACCGTGTCGTCTTCTGCGGACCGGACACAAACTTCGAGGACGTGGGCAACGGGAACTTTGGGAAGGTCATCACGTGCCAAGCCAATAGCCCGCGCCAAGGGCAGGGCCACCTGGCGATTACGTTCTGAGATTGAGCAGCGATTGAGGGCCTGGTAAGTACAGGCCCTAAGCTTATTGCGATCCTTCCGGCGAGGAGTGCGCGCCGGCTAATGCAGTATAGCGCTCGGTCTCCAGCCGAGCCTTATCCAACAGGCTTCGTTTTCGGTACACCTGCGCCAACATGAAATGTGTTGGCGCGTCTTGCGGCGCAAGCTGAACCGCCCTTTCAAATTCGGCTTGCGCCTTTTCGAGGTGACTCAAGTGCAGATAGGCTTTCCCAAGCTCTTTGTGAGCACGAAGATCTTCCGGCGAGATCTGAAGAGCTTCTACAAGGTAAGCTACAGCCTCCGCTCATCGATCGCTACCAACCAGCAGGGGGCCGAGACCCCACATACGGGCCGGAATCTTTGATCGTACCGCCTCTGTTTCCCATTCAATCGCAGTGCGATAAGCAGCCATGGCTTCTTCCGTTCCACCCAACCCTGCGTAAGAAAGTCCCAGATTGTCTTCCGCCTACGTTCTTTGGATCGAGTTTCAGGCTTTGCCCGTACAGCGATGCGAATGTCGAGAGCACAGCAGCGCCGAAAAACAGAGATAACATCGAGGATCGGGAGTATTTTGACAATTTTTCTATCACAAGTTTTCAGACGCTCGCGCTTCTTTGATGGTTTGCTCGCGCTGTTGCTCTTAAGCAGCTCTGGTTTCGCTCAAGAAGTTCGGGTCACTTCCGTGCGCGACGCGGATGCGCTTTGTTCAAAGTGCCACGAAAACATCTTTCGGAGTTATCTTCGCACGCGGATGGCGAATGCTAGCGGCCCTGCATTGGACGGGGTAGAAACGGCTGCATTTAACCACTCCGCTTCGGGCGTGCAATACCAAATTTCGGTGGAAGATAGCGAAGTCTGGCTGGAATATTCACGCCCTGGCGGCGAAAGCCTTCGCGGAAAGCAGAAACTCGAATATTTTCTTGGTTCCGGCAATCATGGGCGCACATATTTGTATTCGGTCAATGGCTACTGGTTTGAGACTCCCATTGCGTATTACGCCAGGAAACACGGCTATGACATGCGTCCCGCCTATCTCAATGACGAGGAGATGCCGTTTAACTTGCCCGTGAGCGCAAGTTGCCTGCGCTGCCACATGAGCGGCACGCAGGTAGAGGATCCAGGTACGCGCAATCATTATAAAAGCGTGCCGTTCCTGCATGGCGGAATCACCTGTGAAGCTTGCCACGGCGATAGCTCGCAGCATGTTGCGGCCGGCGGCAAAGCAGCCATCGTCAATCCCGCGAAACTGGATGCGGAGCGGCGCGATTCCGTATGCATCAGTTGTCATCTCGAAGGCGACGCAAGCGTCGAGCGCCGGAACCGCTCGGCTGTCGACTACAAGCCAGGGGAGCGCTTCGCAGACTACGTCTCCTCCTTCGTTCGCGCAGGCGCAGCCGTTCGCAATCGCGCGGTTAGCCAAGTAGAAGCCCAGAATTCAAGCCAATGCAAGCGCGTAAGCGGTGATCGGATGTCGTGCATGAGCTGTCATAATCCGCACTACTCGCCGCAAGCGGGAGAACGGGTCGCGTTCTATCGTGGCAAGTGCCTGGCGTGCCATACACAATGGAAGTATGCGACAGCCCATTATCCGGAGAACCAGGATTGCACGTCTTGTCATATGCCGAAGAGCACGCCAACCGACATTCCCCACGAGCAGTGGACGGATCATCGCATCCTGCGACAGGCAAGCACTGTCGAACTGCAGCCGGCGATCTCCGGCGACATGCAATTGATTCCGGCTGCTGGAACATTTTTGCATTCGACAGAACGGGATCTAGGTCTCGCCTATTACAACTTAGTCTCGGATGGCGATCTTTCAATCAGTGAACGGGCCTGGAGCTTACTCGAGGGCGCGAACAAAACAGACCCCGCGGATATTAAGGTGCTGACTGCCCTGGGAGTGCTGGCGCAATTGCGAAATGACCGGCAGGAAGCATACCGGTTCTACAAAGCCGCGCTCGAGCGAAATACGAACGACTACACCGCGGCGATGAACTGCGGGGTGCTGCTGGCGCGATCGGGACAGCTTAAGTCGGCGGCGGAGTTATGGGAAAGCACGTTCACCCGCAATGAAGATATAACCGAGCTGGGGATGAACCTGGCGTCGGCGCGTTGCATGCTTGGCGATAAGATGGCGGCGGAGAGCGTTTTGAGGCGAGTTCTATTGTACAGCCCCGACCATCAGAGGGCTCGCGAGGAGCTCAGCGCGATGGAGTCAGGCGGGGAGACGTGCGCGCTGCATTGAGGACGGCCGCCTTTGCCGCGGGGCTCGTTTTGCCGTGGGGTTTAGTTGCACAAAGCACGGCCGATCCGCTGAAAGTGGATCCCGAAGACAGGTCGATTTCCAGCCGCAACGCTCTGCGGCCGGACTCGATGCTTACCGAGGCGCGGACGCTGGTGCAACTCGGAACGCTGAATAAAGCGGAAGAGATGGTTCGGCAGTACCTCCGAGAG
>JBAUUG010000452.1:0-5656 GCA_049582585.1 Bryobacteraceae bacterium
TTGCCATTGCGATCGAAAATCGCGCCGCGCGGCGCTTCTATGGCCTCGAGTTTGTCTTGTTGGGATTGCGCGCGCTTGGCGTACTGTTCGTGCGCCAGGACCTGCAGATCAAACAGCCGCAGAACAACAATCAGGGCCCATCCCATAAGGATGAGCCCTGTAATAAAAACTCTCTCGATCGATTTACCAGGTGGCGCGAGCGGCGATCTCTCCATTCTCGTTAACCAGCACGCGTGGCACCCGGTTCAGAGCGCCGCTCTAGCGCAAAGTCACCTCTGCGGACACCGGCAAATCGTTCCGGGCTTCGGCCTTGGACTTGCCACCTTCTAAATACTGCAATTGCTGCGGCGCGGGCTCAACCATATTCAAGGTCTTCGCCAGCCTCTCCAGCCGGTCCGGGCTCAAAAGGGCGGCTTCCTCGAGATCAAGCTGCGCCTGCTGTTGCTTCAGTTTTTGTTGCTCCTGCCGGAGGTTCTGCAGCGTGAATCCCGCCATTGTCGTATACGCCGCGGGCGCCAGGCCGGCAATCACCAGAACCGCCGCCACAAAGCCTGTCGCCACGCTGCGGCTCCGCGCCCGCCGCGCTACCGGATCCGCCGCCCGTATCACGCCGCTGTTATCAATTCGTTTCACGAAAAGATAAACATCCTCGTTCGCGATAGGCCGCAGCCGAGGCGATTCGGTCCGCGTCCAAACCGCCGGGGGCGCTTCCGCCAGGTCCCGTATTCCGACAAATCGATTTACGAAAGTTGCCAGTGACGCCATTGCTCTTTGTGTCCCTTCTAAATCCGTTCAAGCGCCCGCAGCTTTGCGCTGCGCGACGCCGCATTCTCAAAAACCTCTTCCGCGGCAGGCTTGACGACATGCTTCGTCAGGATTCTCGCCCGTCCCTCGCGAGCCAAAGCTTGAAACGCCTGTTTCACTTTCCGGTCCTCGGTCGACATGAACGTCAACACCACGAACCGCCCGCCCGGCCTTAAACGCTCCGGCGCAATCCGAAGCAGCTCATCCAATTCCTCAAACTCCCCGTTCACCTTCAGCCTTAAGGCCATGAAGGTCTGCGTTGCCGGATGAATTCTCCCCGTTCGCGGCACGGCTTCTTCGATGACGCGAGCCAAATGACCCGTCGTCCGAATCGGCCGCGCGCGAACGATTGCTCTGGAGATTCTTCGCGACCTCCTTTCTTCGCCGAGCTGATAAATCAAATCGGCAAGCGCCTTTTCGGGCAGTTCATTCACAAAATCCGCGGCTGTCAACTCCTGGCTCCGGTCCATCCGCATATCGAGCGGCCCATCTTCCATCAGCGAGAACCCGCGCTCCGTGCTGCTCAACTGATAGCGGCTCACTCCTAAATCCGCCAGCAAACCATCCACCGCCTCGACGCCGTTTTCCTCTAAACCTTCAGGCAAGCGCGAAAACGGCCCGTGGAAGAAACGAATCTGCCCCGCCCATTCCGCTGTATTCGTCTTCGCCAATTGCAAAGATTCCGCATCGCGATCGCACGCAATCACGAATCCGCGCTCCAACCGCCGCGCAATCGCGCCGGTATGTCCGCCCAAACCCGCAGTCGCATCCACGTACACGCCGTCCGGCTGAATCGCGAGATACTCCAGCGACTCCTTCAACAGCACCGGATAATGCATACATACCGGCTATCTCAATCCCTTCTTCTCGAGCGCCTGCACCTTCTCGCCGATCCCGTTCAACGCCCTCTCCAGGCGAGCCTCGTAAATCTCGCGCCCGATTACATCAATGCGCTGCTTGAAGCAACGCAAAAAAACCTGCTCGTTTTCGAGCTTCAACTTGCGCCGCAACTCCGTCGGCACCAAAACCCGCCCTTGCCCGTCGATCTCCGAGTCGGCCCCGAAATGGTACGCAACCATCGAGACATCATCCCGCTCAGCGGCATCCTCGCCCGCCTCTTCCAGCATCTTTTCCGAGCGCTGCCACCCCGAAATGGTGTAAATTCTTGCTATAGAGGCATCGAGCGTGGTGACGAAGACTTTGTTCTCCCCGAGACTGGCCAAATACTGGGCAATCGCCGACGGCAATTTGAGCCGGCCTTTTTCGTCGACACGAGTGCCAAAGAAGCCGCGTGGGGGCTCTGCCGGTGTACCCGAGATGGCCGGACCGTTCTCTTCTGGCACTTTGGACCACTTTTGGCCGCTTCAAACCACTTGAGTCGATATTGGCATGCATCTTTGTAGATTGCAATACTTTTCTTTAAAGATTTTTGTGTAAGTTGTTGTTTCGCCTAAGCTTCGCCCGGTGGCTGTGCTTTCCTGGGCAGGGAAGGTCCGAGTCCGCGCCGATGGGTTTTGCAAGCGCGGGTGATCGAGCTCGGGCAGGCTAAGCGGAAGAGAATCGCCCATTCGAACGCAGGCAACCGAGTGCTACGGTGGAACATGGCGTTCGAACCTGACATTATCGTGACCGGTCCCGAGCCGTCGGAGATTGCCTTGGTTGCAGAGGTCAACATCAGTTCTCGGTCAATCGAGGATTCAGAGTACCAGTTAAAGAACTACATGGCGGCAATCCGCTCTCCTGTTGGTCTTCTGGTAACGCCCGAGCACCTGCGGATCTATCGGGACCGGTATCTCCTTCTGGCGATTCAATTATCAGAGTTGGGGAGTTTAACGTTAGGGACATCCTCCAATTTGAGAAGAGCGGCAATGCCGCTGCCGAGGCACTACGGTTTGAGCGCCACGTCCAATCCTGGCTGGAGACGCTGGCTACCGAATCCGGCCTTGAGCAATTAACGCCTGAGCTCCGACGTGCCGCTCAAATGTACATTGTTCCGGCTCTCTCACAGGGTTCTGTTCGCTCTGGACATCCACGCCTACCGATAACCGTATAGGATGCGTCACGTTTTCGTGGAGACGAACTGGGTTGTTGGCTATGCGGCGCCCGCACATCTGCAGGTACCAGCCGCAGCCCCAGCTAATTGAAGCAGCATTGATTGGACAGCTTACGTTGCATTTGCCGGCACCTTCCCTGACCGAAGCTTAGGCACCCGCTTCGGACTAAATTTCAGCCCCGTGGGACGGCGGATTCCGTTCGCAAGTACCTGGGATGGGCCACGCGCGCGGGCAAGGTCGAGCATGATTCCGCCGACGCGGTTCGCGTGATTCTAGACCGGTACGAGGCAACAGTTTCTGCTGAATTAGATCAACTGGATGATCGTTTACAAGAGCTTACGCGGCACTCCGGAATCGAAGTTTTTGCCTTTCTGAGAACATGCTCGCAAGGGCTGTTCAACTTTCTACGATGAATCTGGACCTCAAGCCGTTCGATCAAGCAATTTTGGCGGCCGTGCTGGTTAAGGCTGAGCAGTTGCGTGACAAAGGTGCAGACGACCTCGCATTTTACGAACTCGATTCCGACCTGCAGCCTTGGGACAAGAACGGCAGAACGAAGCCGCTTACGGCCCTGTACGACTCCGCCAGCGTGTGGGTTTATAGTGACTTCGCCATGGAATCGCCGCCGAGGCGGCCAATGTTTCCCGAATAGGCGACGAGTGGTGCCCTGTCGACGAGGTGCGGTTTGCAGGCTTGAACATCGCGTACTTAGGAAGGCCGGGCCTTGGCACGTTCTGATTCGCCCTTCAAGGAACCCCCTTAGATTCTCTTCAGCGATCTGCGATCTTCAAAATGGTAAGTTTTCTGCTGCGCCAGAAAACTAGTCTTTCAGGCGACCCCGAATCCTGCGCGCGAGCCGCTCGATTTCTTCGGTTTTCTTCACCGATGAGACTGGAACAATGTAGTTGCCCGCCTTCTGTAACTCGTCTCTGAGTTGCTGCGCGACAGTTATAAGATCGTCGGCGTCTTTGAGCGCCCGCTCGTGCTCTTCTTTCGCGATTGCGTTTTTCTGCGATTTTCCATCCGGAAGCTTCTTGTCGTCATCTTCATCCGGAGGGACAGGCAGTCTTCGAGCCGGTTCCTGCTGATCCGGATTCTGTGCTCCGAGAATTGCCGGGACCAGCAGAGTAAATAAAGCGGTGCGGCGGGTACGGCTCATCTGGTTGCTATCATAAGCCACTTATGACGCTCGAGCGTGATGGCGCGGCGATAGGAATCGGCGTAATCGGGCTCGGCAACGTCGGGATGGGAACGCTCGAAATTCTCATCGAGAACGCCAGATCCATTCAAGAAAAATTAGGATTTCCGCTCAAAGTAAAGGCCGTCTGCAGCCGGAATATACACCAGAAGAAACTCCCCGAGCTTAGGGATGGGGTTCTGCGGACGGCTAATTGGCGCGAGGTGGTCGGCGACCCGAATATCGACATCGTCGTGGAACTGGTTGGCGGGACTGCGACGGCCAGCCACGTCATCGAGGACGCGCTGCGCGGGCATAAGTCGGTGGTCACGGCAAATAAAGAGTTGATGGCCTTGCGCGGCGCGGAATTTTGGAGTCTTGCGAATGAGAACGGCGTAAACCTCGCGATGGAGGCGAGCGTTGCCGGCGGAATCCCGATTCACACTGTGCTGCGGGAAGGCATCGCGGGCGATCGAGTGTTGGAATTATATGGGATTTTGAACGGCACCAGCAACTTCATCCTCACCGAGATCGAGAAAAGCAATGCGGCGTTCGAATCGGTGGTAGCCGAAGCGCAGCGGCTCGGATATGCCGAGGCTGACCCCTCCGCCGACATTGATGGATTGGATGCGCGGTCGAAGCTGGCAATTCTGGCGGCGCTCGCGTTCGGCGAGAAGCTGACGCCGGCAGACATCTACGCAGAAGGCATCCGCCGGATTATGCCGGTCGATTTTCAGTACGCGCACCAGTTGAAGCACACCATACGCCTGTTGTGCCTGGCGCGGCAGACTGAAGAAGGCTTGTTCCTCTCGGTACGCCCGAGCTTGATCCCGCAATCCGCCATTCTTGCGCACGTCACAGGCGCATACAACGCCATTTGGATCCGCGGCGCCTATGGAGAAGACACGTTCTACTACGGGCGGGGCGCCGGCTCGAGGCCGACCGGCGTGGCGGTAGTCAGCGATCTGATGCGAGTGGCGCGCGAAATCCGCTTTGGCAGCCCGGCGCGGGTCAGCCCGTTCGCGCACGAGCGGCTGGGCGTCTACAAACCGCTTCCCATTCCTACGCAGGAATTGCCGTATTACCTGCGATTCCGCGTCGAGGATAAAGCCGGCATCATCGCCGCGCTCGCAACCATACTGGGAAAACATAACATCGGCATCGACGCGGTGTTACAGCTCCCGCGCGAGGACTGGCGCGATCTGCCCTTTGTGATCACGACTGAGCCGGCAAAGGAGCAGTCGATCCGCGATGCCATTCTCGACATACGCGATGCCGATTTTCTGGTCGAACCGCCATTTGCGATGCCTATGGAACGGGGATTCTAGACGGCTTCAAGGTCGATGTCGAATCCGGCGCAACTAGAAGAGATCGGGGTACCATAAGGTGACGGAGAGGTGGCTGAGTGGTCGAAAGCAGCGGTTTGCTAAACCGTCGTAGGCCTTTAAAGTCTACCGGGGGTTCGAATCCCCCTCTCTCCGCCATATCCCTTCATGTCCGGAGCGGACACATAGGTAACAGATTGTTCTTAAGACATGGGTAACACTTTTGGCCCGAACGGATTTTCGATGGGCTGCAAAGTTTTCTCCTCCAGGTCGATATAGCCGAGATCGTAATGCAT
>JBAUUG010000453.1:0-4730 GCA_049582585.1 Bryobacteraceae bacterium
TTCCCGAATGCGATCTGCGAATTCCCTCAATAGCAAAGTGCTTCGAAACACGCCGCCTACGTAGCCAACCGGAACGCTTTCGGCCGCAAGAAACAAGCGCCTGTAGACGCCTTCGACGTACCATGCCAATTTCGCCGCGGCTGCCTTGAGGATCTCAATGGCGGCTTCATCTCCGGCTTCGGCGGCTTGCGTCAACAGAGGCGCAAAAGAAGCAATTCGGTCTCGAGGATATTCAGGCGAATAGAAACGATGGAGAAGACTATTCGCGTCGGGAGCGCTAAAGGCCTGGAGCAGCAGGCCGCACAATGCGGTGGGAGGACCCCAGCCTTCCTCAACCCGCAACGCGGCCCGCAAGGCTTGGCGCACCAGATCAAACGCACCGCCTTCATCTCCGAAGACATAGCCCCAGCCGCCCGCGCGACCGGTTTCGCGGTTCGCGTTGCGGCCGAAGGCCATCGACCCGGTTCCCGCAATGATAATGATGCCGGGCTGACCAGCCGTCGCGCCCGAGAGAGCGATTTCAGCGTCGTGGGTGATCTTGTACTTCGAAGCGCGGATCAATTCGCGCGAGTATGATTCTTTATCTTCGGGACCTCCGCTGAAGCCGAGGCAAGCGGAAGAAAACGTCACGCTTGCCGCATCCAAGCCGGCTTGGCGGCAAGCTGCTTGGACGCATGCGCCGAGGGCAGAGAAAAGCTTCGCGCGGCCATCTGCCGTGCCGGTGTGATTGCACGCGCCGCCGCGTCCACTTCCGATCACCCGGCCGTCTTCTTCGGCGATTAATGCGGTCGTGCCGGATTGGCCCCCGTCTACGCCCAGATAGAAACGGCGCATCAGATTGAAAGTGTTTTGTCCTTGGCGTAACAGATGGGATCGAGCGGGCAGGAGAAACAGCGAGGCTTCCGCGCGATGCAGATCTGACGCCCGAAGTGGATTACCTGATGGGAGAAGAGAATCCACTTCTCCGTCGGGATGACTTTCATGAGATCCTGCTCGATCTTTACCGGATCGGTATTCCTGGTGAGATCGAGCCGGTGAGAAATGCGCTGAACGTGCGTATCCACAACAATGCCCGATGGGATTCCGTACGCGGTTCCGAGCACCACGTTGGCGGTCTTTCGCGCCGCGCCGGGGACTGAGAGCAACTCTTCCATGGTCCGAGGCACGCTTCCTCGATAGTCGGAGAGAATTTTGCGCGCCGCGCCGATCAGCGAACGCGCTTTGTTGTTGAAGAAGCCGGTCGAGCGAATATCCTGAGCTAATTCGTCCTGCGAGGCGCTGGAAAAATCCTGCATGGCCGGATATTTTTTGAAGAGCTCAGGAGTTACTTTGTTCACTCGCTCATCCGTGCACTGCGCGGACAAAATGGTCGCGACGAGCAATTGCCAGGCATTATTGTGATGAAGCGCGCAGGTGGCTTGTGGGAAGAGCTTGTCCAGCTCTTCGAGAATGCGGTTCAGGCGCGCCTTGCGCTGAGCGGCATTCTTCGGTTTGAGAACCTTTCTGGGCGGCGTGACCACAATTCGGAATACGGGCGTTAGGAGGGCGCGCCATTCTCCAGAAACCCACGAAGGCGATGGCTGCGGCTGGGATGGCGGAGTTTTCGAAGAGCTTTGGCTTCAATCTGGCGAATGCGCTCGCGGGTGACCGCGAAATTCTGGCCGACTTCCTCGAGCGTGTGCTCGCTGCCGTCCTGCAATCCAAAGCGCATTTTCACAATCTTTTCTTCACGCGGACTGAGCGTTTTGAGAACCTCCGCGGTCTGCTCGCGCAAATTAAGATTGATGACTGCATCGGATGGCGAAATCATTCTGCCATCCACCAGGAAATCGCCAAGACTCGATTCTTCCTCTTCGCCAACCGGCGTTTGAAGCGAGATAGGCTCCTGTGCGATCCGCAGCACGCGCCGGATCTTACCGGGAGAAAGATCCATTCGAACTCCGAGTTCTTCGGCGCTTGGCTCGCGACCGAGCTCCTGTTGCATGACCCTTTGCAAACGAACCAGTTTGTTGATGGTCTCGATCATGTGGACGGGAATGCGGATCGTGCGAGCCTGATCCGCGATGGCGCGCGTGACAGCTTGCCTGACCCACCAGGTAGCGTAAGTAGAGAACTTGAAGCCCCGCTTGTAATCGAACTTCTCGACGGCGCGCATCAAGCCGAGATTGCCTTCCTGAATAAGATCGAGGAATTGCATGCCGCGATTGGTGTAGTGTTTGGCAACGGAAACGACGAGACGGAGATTGGCTTCAATGAGTCGTTTCTTGGCGTACTCGGCCTCAGTTTCACCACGCTCGACGATTTCCAGAGTGCGATGGAGCTCAGCGGCAGTGGTTCCGCATTTATCCTCGAGCAATTGAAGCCGTGAGGAGAGGGCCTTCACTTCTTTTCGGATGGCGGGCGCCGCGCCCGGGCTGCCGTTCGGGGGTTGCTCGAGTTTGCGCTGCAAGCGCGCGATTTCCCGCTCCAATGGCTGAATCTGATCGACAATTTTTCGCAGCGCGTCACTTAAAGAGCGCCGGAAACGCGCTGTAAGGGGCATGCTACGGATTTGGCGCGAGATGGAAACGAGAAGGCGGGCATACTCGAAGCGCAATTTGCGGTGTTGCTTCGGTTTCATGCTGCGCGAAGTAGTGATCAACTTTTGTTGAGCCTGCTGCGCCTTGCGGTGCAGCTTCTCAATATCCTGTGTCACGGAGGTCAGCTGGCGCTTGAGCGAGCGGGCAGTATCTTCCTCATCCCTCCCGATTTGAGAATCCGGAGCCTGCAGGACGTCGAGAATGGGTATCAGGCCGCGATCGACGGCGCGCCGGGTGTCGAGCAAGAGTTGGACCACCAGCCTGGATCGCGAGAGCGCTTTCCGAACCGCTGCATCACCGCGTTCGATGCGCTTGGCGAGCTCAATCTCGCCATCGCGGGTGAGCAGCGGGACCATCCCCATTTCGCGCAAGTACACCCGAACGGAATCATTGCTCTTGTCGAGCGCGCCGGGCGATAGGTCAAGGTCCGATAGATCTTCTTCGCCGTCCTTCTTGCCGAACTCTTTCGGCTCTTCCGCCAGCTCGACCGGCGGGGGCTCGAGATCGGCGAAAAAATCGGTAAGATCGCTGCCGTTCACGAGGTCATCGGGTACGATTTCGCTCACGTCATCGTAGACGGCGAAGCCTTTGTCGTTACTGTTTGGCATCAACTGCTTCATCAATCGTTGAATGATCGAATGGACGGAAACAAAGCGGCCGTAGATCTAACCTTGGAAACCGGCGGAAGCACCCCTGCATTCCTCGCTCACTCATAGTACAACACGATTCACATCGGTGAAGATGCGGGCTTGCGGTTGTTCAATTCATCGGCAAGCCGCAACGCTTCATTAAAATCTCCTCGCTGTTCCAGCTCTCGAATACGCCGCCGCAGACCGTCACGAAAGGCACTCTCAGACGTTCCCTCAAGCGCTTTCAGGCAATGGAGAGCCTGCTCGGAAGCATCCTCTTCGGCGATACCAAAATCTGAAAAACTCAAATCCATCAGTATTCTTTGCAATCGCGGTTCCAAGCGGCTCTCCGCAACCTGCAAAGAGAACGGAGCCTGATCCTCGTCAAAAAGCAAGAGCGATTCGAAAATCGGTCTCAACTCGAGAACGTGGAGAATATCCGAACGCAGAAGAAAGTGCTTGATGACCGATCGCGCCTCAGCGCTCGAGAGCAGGCAACCCAGCAGAAGTTTCTCATTAGGCGGAATGGCGGAATAAAGATCGCGGGACTTATGCGATTGCACGGCACGCGAAGCCGGACGCACGCTGTCGCGCACTACGGCACGATCCACATTCAGATATTCGGCCATTTCATTGGCGATGGCGGCGCGCTCCAAACGATCACTCACCTGTTGGATAACGGGAGCAAGGGACCTGAAGGCGTCCACGCGGCCCTCGGCGGTCAGCATGTCGAACTTGTCGCGGGCGCGATTGGCGAGCCAATGGAAATAGGAAGTTGCCCCCGCTGCTCGCTTCGCATAAGCTTCGATCCCATTCTGCTGGATGTACTCGTCGGGATCGAGGCCGCCAGGAATCTCGAGCACTCTTACGCGGAGGCCTTCTGCCAATAGAGTGGAGATATATTTCTCGGTCGAGCGCGCGCCGGCCGCATCGGCATCGAAATTCAGGATGATTTGCCCCGAGCCGGCCTGCTGCTGGGATATCTGGCGCTTGATGGCCCTGACCTGGTCAATCGAGAGCGATGTACCGCTGCTCGAAACCACTTCATGAATCCCGGCGGAGTAGACGCCGATAACATCCATGTAGCCTTCGACCAAAATCATTCGCCCCTGCTTGCGAGCCTCGATCTTGGCACGATGCAGATTGTAAATAATGGATGACTTCTTGTAAATTTTGGTCTCGGGCGAGTTCAGGTATTTCGGATCGTCGTTTGCGCGGAGCGCGCGTCCGCCGAAAGCGATCACCTTGCCCGACTCGCTGTGGATCGGAAAGATTAATCGGGCGCGGAAACGATCGTAGAATCCCCCGCCTTCCTGACGTTTAACAGCCAGCCCGGACTCTTCCATGAGAGCGGGGCCGAAGCGTTGAAGACGTTGGACCAATTGCTGGCCCGAAGAATCAGCGAGCCCCAGACGGAATTCATCGACGGCCGCGCGCGCGACGCCGCGCGAATCGAGGTAAGCCCGAGCATCGGCTCCCGCCGGTCCGCGAAGGTTACTTTGAAAGATCTCCGCAGCTAGAT
>JBAUUG010000454.1:0-10540 GCA_049582585.1 Bryobacteraceae bacterium
CCGAAACGCTTGGCTTATGGGGCGCGATACACAAGAGAATATGGGAGCTGACGGGCGATAGTTCATCGCTCAATACCGCGATCTTCGCCTATGAAAAGGGCTTTTATCTGAAGAACGATTACTATAACGGCATCAATCTTGCTTACCTGTTCAACGAGCGGGCAGCGGCATCGCAGGGCCAGGAGGCGACTGCCGACTTCGTACTGGCGCAGCGGACGCGAAGGAGAGTGATTGCGCTATGCGAGGCGCTGCTGAACTCCGGCCGGCTTCTGCCGGACGAGTACTGGATTCGAGCGACGATAGCCGAGGCGTGGCTTGGCTTGGGTGAAAAGGCCAAATCGGAAGAGCGCCTGAATGAGGCGTTCGCTGTGAAGCCGGAGCCTGCTCAGTGGATGCGGGATAGCACGCAGGAGCAACTCCAGAAATTAGCGAAGTTGCTGCAGGACGCGCCGGGGCAGAAGGTGGGAGCAACGGCGTAGATACGCGCGGGCACCTTTTTACTGTTCGCCGGAGGGTCTCGGAATCGGCGTGTTAAGCGGGACGGGCGTGCCGAAGTCGGGAGTGCCGTCCGCGTTCCAGGTGAACGGCTGGGCTCGTGGAGAACGGTGCCCGCCGCAACCCTGGTTTGTCTCAGGGTTGGCGTGATAAAGAATCCAATCCTGCTTGCCGTCTGGAGATTGGAAGAAGGCGTTGTGCCCCGTTCCGTAAGCTTGTGCTTCGGGTGATTCCGAGAACACCGGATGCGCGGTCTTCTTCCAGGATTCCGGTTTCAGCAGATTGCTTTTCGCCGAAGCGGTCAGCATGCCCAGCTCGTAGTAATCGGTCCAGCACCCACTCGCAGAGTAGATCAAGAAGATTTTTCCGCCGTGTTCAAGGATTTCAGGGCCTTCGTTGACGTCCACATGCGGAGGATCTTGGTGCGGACGGTCTCCCACTTTTTCCCAGGGATATTGCGAGCTGGAGAGCTTGACGCGCTTGCCTTCGATGGTCCAGGGGTTTTTCAAGCGCGCGATATAGATGCTTTGAATGCCGTCTGCATCGCCTTCCCACCCGGACCAGATGGCGTAGAGCTTGCGGCCATTTTCGAACACCGACGGATCGATCGCCCATTTATCCGAGGCATCCGAGAGCTTGCCTTTGAAGACCCAATCTCCGGTGAGCGGATCGGGTGAAGAATTCTCCAGGACAAAGATGCGATGCGTTTCGTTGCTGCCTGCGTCGGCCGCGAAGTAGATGTACCACTTGTTGTCCAGAAAGTGCAGTTCGGGAGCCCAGATTTCGTGAGAATCCGATCCAGTCGCGGGCGGGGTCCAGACGACTTTCTTCTGCGCAGTTTTCAGATCGGCTATGCTGCGGGTTTTCCAGATGGTCAAATTCTCGCCGGTGGTGTTCATGTAGTAGTAGTAACCGCCGCGGTAGATGACCCAGGGATCGGCGCCTGAAGGCAACACGGGGTTCGTGAAGGTTTGGGAGGATGGAGCTGAGGGTGTGGCCGGCTGATTTTGTGCGCTCAGACCGGCGCAGAACGCAAGAATCAGGACGCCATTGACGCCGCTTTTCATCACATGGAAATTCTTTCACACGCGATTTCTTGCGCTCGGAGGTATTATTCTCGGCGCATTCGCGTGCGTCGCCGCGATCTGCGCATTCACGGCCGTACAAATCGCGCAGCCGGGAAAATTCGTCGACGTGACTCAGGCGGCGGGCGTACGATTCCTCCATCGATCATCGCCGACAACTCAGAAGTATCTTCCCGAAACTATGGGCGCGGGAGTGGCACTGTTCGATTACGACAACGACGGATTGCTCGATCTTTACCTGGTAAACGGAGCACCGATCAGCGATCCGACTCAGCCTGGAACGATTCCCAAGAAAGATGGCCCGCAGTATTGGAACCGGCTCTATCACCAAAAAAAAGACGGCACGTTTGAAGACGTGACCGAACGTGCGGGAGTGGCCGGCGCCGGGTATGGAATGGGTGTCGCGGTGGGCGACTATGACAACGACGGATACGAAGATCTGTACGTGACTGAGTACGGGCACAACATTCTCTATCACAACAATGGAGACGGAACGTTCACGGACGTTACGGCTGAAGCGGGAGTGGGCGGAAGCGGGTGGTCGACCAGCGCAACCTGGGTGGATTACGACAATGACGGCAAGCTGGACCTAGTTGTCGCGCGATATCTCACGTGGGACTTTCCGGATATCTGGTGCGGTGAACACGAGCCAGGCCATCGCGCTTACTGCCATCCGGATCTATTCAAGCCGATTACGCTGCTGCTCTATCACAACGAAGATGGCAAGCATTTTCGCGAAGTCTCACAGCAGGCGGGGCTCACGAAACCGGGTAAGGGACTGGGGGTAGCGATAGCGGATTACGATCACGACGGCTATCCGGATATTTTTGTCGCCAACGATTCCATGCAGGAGTTTCTGTTTCACAATAAGCGGAATGGAAGCTTCGAGGAAGTTGGACTCGAGAGCGCGACGGCCGTGGATGGAGATGGTAAGACCTACGCGGGAATGGGAGTCGATTTCGCCGATTACAACAACGATGGCTGGCCGGACCTGATCGTGACCGATCTGGGCAACGAAAAGTACGCGCTGTATACAAACTTGCAGGATGGCAGCTTCACTTATGCGACTTATACTTCAGGACTGGCGGGGATGACGCTGCTCCACTCCGGGTGGGGAGTTCGGTTTCTCGATTACGATAACGATGGCTGGAAGGATCTCCTGATCGCGCAGGGTCACGTGTTGGACACCGTTGAGCTGAGTATGCCGGGTTTGAAATACAAGGAACCGCCGGCGCTGTTGCGAAATACGGGGCACGGGTTTGTGGATGTTTCTAAAGCCTCCGGCGAGGTGTTTGGACAGAGGTGGGCCGCTCGAGGGCTGGCGATCGGAGATCTTAACAACGACGGCAAGCCGGATGTGGTTATCGCGACGAATAACGGGCCCGCTTACGTATTACGTAATGAGACGCCAAGCAATAATCACTGGCTGACGCTGAAGCTGGTCGGGAGCAAGAGCAATCGCGATGGGATCGGCGCGGCGGTTACGCTGAAGACCTTCTCAGGAACGCAGTACGCGACCGTTACTACAGGCGGAAGTTACTGCTCAGCAAGCGATGTGCGGCCGCATTTCGGACTCGGACCGGATACGCAGGTCAAAGATGTTGAAATACGGTGGCCCAGCGGAATCGTGCAGCATCTAAGGAATGTCACCGCGGACCAAATACTTACGGTGAAAGAAGTCAGCGGTCCTTGAGATTGTTGGAACAATCCTCATGCGGTGGCGAATCCTAGCGAGTATCTTTGCCGGCACTCTGACGCTTTGGGGGCAGAATACAAGCGACGCGGGACATCTCATCGCTTCGGATCTCCGGGCGGGCAAATATGAGGAAGCGAGAGAACTGCTGGACACTGCGTTGAAGAAATCCCCGCGGGATGCGCGGCTCTGGACCTTAAATGGGCTCGCGCTGGTGCGTTTTGGAAAGAAAAGCGAGGCGCTCGCATCCTACAATCGCGCCTTAGAACTATCGCCGGATTATCTGCCGGCGCTGGAGAGCGCGGCGGAGATCGAGTATGAAGCAGAAGATCCTCGCGCCGTCGAATTGCTCCGGCGAATCCTGAAAATTCGACCGGAGGATAAGACCAGTCACGGGATGCTGGCCGCAATCGCTTTCAAAAACGGGCAATGCGAAACGGCCAGGAGCGAGTTCGCGCAGAGCCAATCTGCGGGAGCGTCTGATGCGGCTCCTTTGGAAGAGTTTGGCGCCTGCCTGGTGAAGCAGCAGCGGAACGCAGAAGCGATTCCAGTCTTCCAGCGCGCAAGCGAGCTTCAGCCCGGGAACGAACGGGCGCTTTATAGCCTGGCAGTCGTTCAGTTTTTGGCCCGGCACTATGGCGATGTCATCAAAACGTTGACTGCAGCGCTTACATCCGGGCCGCGAGATCCAGATGCCCTGGAGCTGCTAGGGGAGGCGTACGAGGGCGCTTCCGAAACCTCGCGGGCCCTGGACGCTCTGGGTCAGGCAATTGCCGCGAACCCCGACGTGACCAGATACTACGTCGATTTCGCGAATATCTGCCAACCTCACGGCCTTTTTCAGAGAGGGATCGACATGCTCGATGAGGGTCTGCGCCGGATGCCAAATTCGGCTCCGCTGTATGTCGCGAGGGGACTTCTTTTCAGCGAGCTGGCGCAATATGAAAAAGGCGAGGCTGATTTGAATACGGCCGAACGTCTCGATCCCGACGTAGAGTTCAGCTCGGCAATCCGAGGGCTTGCGCAGCTGCAACGGAACGATCTGGGCCAAGCGGAGACAACGGTGCGAGAGCGCCTGCGGGCGCAGCCGAACGACGCGTTTCTAAACTATTTACTCGCTGAAATTCTGAGGAGGAAAGGCGCAGCACCGGGCAGCCGGGAGTTCGAAGAAGCGTTGAGAGCCGCGTCAACAGCAGTAGGGCTTCAGCCTAGCTTGACTGTAGGACGGGACACGCTTGCGCGTCTCTATCTCGAAGAAGGCAAAACGGATGAAGCCATTCAACAGAGCAGAGCGGTGTTGCGCGTCAATCCCACAGACCAAACCGCGCTGTATCACCTCATTCTGGCTCTTCGCAAGGCCAACAAGTCTGACGAGGTCCCGCCACTGTTGAAGCAACTGGTGGCGCTGAGACGGCAGGCGGGAAAGGAGGAAGCCGTAGAACGAAATTCCGCGTTGGTCGAGCAAGGTCCATCCACTCAAACAAGCAAGAAGTAATCAAGCACTATGGCGCAGCACTCAACGGCGTGCCGTCCGGCGTGGCAAGCTCCATCAGCACTCGGCTGTTTTCATGTTCCTTAGCCTGAAGCTGTATGCCTAACAATCTCTCCTTGCCGGCTTCCTCGGAGCGCTTCAGGCGAGAGAGGACGACGGATAGCTTGTAGTGCGCGGCGCCGGAACTTGGTTCGGCGGCGATAGCCGCCCGATAGTAGGATTCCGCGTCGGCCAGATTTCCTTTTCTCAGCATCAAATCGCCGAGTGCGACATTGGCTTTCGCGTGATGAGGATTTTGTTTCACGGCTGTGAGAAGCTCCTTCTCCGCGGCATCGAGATTACCCTCGTTCAGATCCAGCTGGCCGAGCTCGTATCGAGAATCAGCATAGTTCGGCTCCAGCGCCAGGCAGCGCCCCAATTCTTTCCGAGCTTCGGCCGTTCGGTTCATCTTGAGATCGAGCCAGCCGAGTGCGTAATAGGTCGGCGCGAACTTAGGAACGCGCCGCGCAAATTCGCTGAACAGGTCATAGGCTTGTTGCCAGTGCTGCAGGCCAATCTCCGACCGCGCGTAGAGGTACAACGCTCCATTATTCGAGGGATCCAGTTTGTGCGCTTGCTCCAGCGCTTGTAGTGCATCCACCGTCAAATCACGGCGAATGCATACCGCGCCGAAGTGCATCAAGGTGTCAACGTCATCCGGATGGGCTTGCTTGGCGCGAATGAGAAAACTCAGCGCCTTCTCATCATTTTTTTGCACCTCGGCCACCGCTGCCGCCCCGTTTAGCGCGCGAAGGTCCTCTGGAGCGATGAGCAAAACGTGCTCGAAACTGGAGTCAGCAGCGCGAGAGTCACGATGAATCTCGACCCAGCCGCGCTCGTCCCAGTAGTCGGCTACGTTTCCGAGTGAGGGCTCCAGTCGAATCAGATCCGCTAACCCGGATTCGGGCTCTCCCGTTCGAATCTTCGCGGCATCCAAGCTAAAGGCGACGCTCGGTTTGTCACTGCCCAACGCCACAGCCTTTGAAAGGTATTTTTTTGCACTGGGGTAGTCCGCGTCGCGATAGTAGAACAAGCCAAGGTTCTCGTACAGCTCGGGCGATTTAGGCGCGAGCTTCAGACCGTGCTCGAATGCGTCAATGGCTGCTGCTTTGTCGTGCAGCTCGGTTGCAGAAATGCCTAGTAGGTTCCAGAGTGTGGGATCAGCCGGAAACTTCTTCAGCGATTCGCGGAGCAACCCGGCGGCAGCCCGGAAATTTCCATTCTGAATCTGATGTGTCGCGCTTTGAACGACGGCATCGACAGATTCTGGCTGCTCCGCGAATCCGAGGAAGGCGCAAATAAGCAGTGGTGCTGTCCATCGACCAGCACCACGCCCGAACAGCAAAAACAGCGGCTCAGAAATTAATACGGGCCGTGAACTGTATGGTCCGCTGGGCGTCGATGGTGCCGGTGACCACTCCGAAATTCGGATCGTTCGGACCCAGGTCCGGCCCGCTAAAGATGTGCCGGTTGAAGGCGTTCAGGAACTCCGCTTTCAATTGGAAGCTCGCGGATTCGAAGATATGAAAGTTCCTGATAACGCTGAAATCCTCGTTGTAGTAATTTGGCGTTCGGGCATCTCCGTTGTTCCTGGGGAAATCACCCAAAATGTATCCACCGCCACGGGCTTGCTGAACAGTTTCCGTGCTGCCAGCAGCGACAAGTTCAGTGTTGGGATCGGCAAACGCACAACCGGTTTGCCCAACGTACTGGCAGACTCCGTTGAAGTAGCGATTCACGAAGGGATTGAACGTACCATTGAGCACCTGAGGGCTGAAGATTGGCCCTCCCTGTACACGGTTGAAGCGAACGCAGTTATCCCATCCGGGTATTCCATTCGCGCACCCAAAGGACATGGGCACTCCGGTTTGATAGCGCAGGACGCCACCGATTTGCCACCCGCCGAGCACAGCCCCTGCGATGCCACCCTTGAGGAAAGGCTTGCCTTTGCCGAAGGGCAGTTCGTACAGGAACGCAGTAGTAAACACGTAGGGAACGTCCTGGCTGCTCAGTGCTTTCTCTCCATTCAGGTTGTCCGGGTTCTCAACTTGGCTAATGCCTCCGTTGATGCCGGGCAGGATGCTGTCGGCGTCGGTGATGTCCTTCGACCAGGTGAACGAAGATTGCAAGCTGAGGCCATTACTCATGCGCCGCTCCAGAGTCGCCTGCAAAGACTCATAAGAGGACTGGCCGATGTTCTGCAGTACGTCCATGTAGATGTAGCTGTATTGCGGGAAAGGGCGAAGCGCCTGCTGCACGGTGACGTTCGGACCCCAATCATTGTAGAAGTTGGCGTACGGTGCAGTGACCCCAACCGTGTTGCTGGCAACCGGCTGGTTGAGTGCCTGTCCGAGAGCGAGATCCTGATACGGGATATTGTTGTAATTCATCAGAGCCGAACGCAGATTCTGGCCGCGTTGGCCAACATAGCCGACGGTTGCGACCATGTCCTTTGAGATCTGTTGCTGAACCTGGAAGCTCCAGCTTTGAATGATTGGCGGCTGGCCGAACCGGGACTGGATGTAGTTCGGATTGCCCGTGTTCACCACTGACGGATTCAGAAACGGGGGCTGGGCGAACGATGGGAACCCGGCGTCCCAATTGAATGCGGGCGCCAAGCCATTTGAGCTGTTGAAGGTTGGGGTTGCGGAGTAACCCTGCACCTGGCTCCCGCCGAAATCAGTGTATTGGAGCGGACCGTAGATAACGCCATAGCCGCCGCGAATTACCATTTTGCCGCCATTCGGGTTGAAGGCGAAACCTATTCTGGGAGCAACGTCGTGATATTTCGTGCTTGCCCATCTAGGATTGCAGCCGCTGCAGGTATTCCCGAAAACCATCGCGCCGGGAATGTTGTTCGCCGCGGGATTGGGCGCATTCGGATCGAAATTGGATGTATCGTTGTGCGACTCGATGCGAGGAACATCAACACTCCATCGCAACCCGACGTTGAGGGTGAGATGTGGGGTAACTTTCCAATCGTCTTGCAAGAAAGTTGCGTAGTATTGGAAGGTCCACCTCGGCACGTGTCCTTGAAGGAATGCATTTCCGTTGTTGACGTCACCTAACAGGAAGCTGGCGACTGAGTTCCCGCTATTTCCGCAAATGCCCTGGTACGCGCAGGTCTGGTTGCGAGCGAAATTGTACACACCGGTGTCCGTATCATTCGCATAGGTCGCGTACAACTGGTTGCGGAAATCGAAGCCGAATGTGAAACTGTGATTCCCCTTGATCCAGGTCATCGTGTCGTTAAAACGCTCACCATTGTCGACATTGTCATCATTGTTTGCCCGTCCCAGAGATGGGACGCCCTCACCGATGTTCACGATGGGGAACTCCGTTCCGACGAGGCCGGAAATGCCGACTTTGGCAGCCCAGTTGAAATTCCCCGCGATAGCTTGGAGCGCACCCGTGGTGTAGTTCTGGCTGTTGGTGCGGTTATAGCCCAAAGCGAGATGGTTTAGGAGCGAAGGGGAAAAAATGTAATCCCATCCGGCGCGTCCGTAATGGGTTACGAAATTCTGACTCCACCCGTTCGGGTCGGCAGGCGCGGGGAAGGTGAGCGTCCCTGACGAGTAGCGCGAATTATCGCGAGTGTCGTACATCCCGAAGAATCTACTCTTGTCGGATATGGTTTGGTCGATTCGCAGGGTATAGGTGGTATTGTTCAGAGGCGAGGAACTGGAGAGCGCGTAATTGTTGCCGTTGGGCTGCGTGGCGATATTGGGTGAGGGAAGATAGTTCAGAAAGTTTTTCGTGACTGCAGATATACGGTTGGGAGGAATCACATTCCCCGGGAACGGGGTCCGGCATGCAACGCCGCCAGGGCCCGTGGTCGTAGTATTCGGATCGAAGATCTCGCCCTGATAGACGGGCTGCCCCGTACAGGGGTTAGTTCCCACCACGTCCGCCGTGTTCAATATGGCCGAGAAGTCCCCGTTACGTTCCGCCGCAGTGGGAACAATGCTCGTGTTGGTTCCACCAATGTGCTGGGCGTACTGCTCCCAGTTAAAGAAGAAGAACGTTTTGTTCTTTCCGTTGTAGATTTTGGGAATCCATACGGGACCTCCCAAATTCACACCATAATCATTCTTCTTGTCGATGGGCCGGGCGAATTGAGCGCGGCAGGCACTATCGCCGGGCGCGCACTGGGCGGCGTAGCCGTTGTTGAACCAGGAATTGGCGTTCAGATCTTCGTTCTGCAGAATGTCGTAGGCGGTTCCATGAAAGTCGTTCGTGCCGGATTTGGTAGTGAAGGTCTCAAAGCCCCCGGTGGTGCGACCGTACTCGGCCGGAATGCTAGAGGTCAATACTTTGAACTCGGAGATGGCTTCGACAGAAGGCGCAGCCTCGTCAAAGGATGACCCATTTTCCGTTCGCAGGATACTGGTGCCATCCAGCAAGACCTCATTACCGAAATTCTGTCCCCCACCGATTTTGGAGATAAAAATTCCATTGCTGCTGCCGGCGGTGCCGGGGCCAGCGGTGCCGGGCGCAAGGAATACGAAAGCTTCGGGCGAACGCAACGCGCCAACACCACCTAGAGCCAGCGGAAGTTCAACGACCTGCCTCGAGGTGATGACCGTTCCGACATCGGAGCTTTCCGTCTCGATCCTAGTTGCGTCAGCCGCCACAGTGACGGTCTGTTCGGTTTGGCCGACGTTTAGGGTGAGCGTCATTGACGTCGTGGTGGCAATTTGGACGTTAACACCTGTTTGTGTAACCGAGTTGAATCCTGTACGGGACGCGGTGACATCGTATTTTCCAATCTGGAGAGACGGGAATCGAAAGGTGCCTTCGGAACCGCTAGTGGAAGTCAAAGTGGCTCCGGTACCTTCACTTTTGGCGGTAATTTGCGCGCCTTCGATCGCACCGCCACTTTGATCGACGACCGTGCCGGTGAGAATGCCGGCATTCGTCTGCGAGAGCAAAGGGGTTCCAGCACAGGAAACCATTAGGATGATGGCCAATTTCAGAGAATGAATGCCAGTTTTGTGTTTCACGATATCACCTCAACAGAGACGGCCCGCGCGAAAATTATAACCCCTACCCGCGAGAATTATAACGCCTAGAAGACAAGGAGTATACGGCTTTGTTGTCTCGGAATATTACCTGTTTTCGCGAATGATACAGATGTGCCGCCGAGAGCGTCTATACAAGCCTCCGAAGCTTGCTAGCATTCCTCAGAAATTGCCGTCAGTAACGAAAATCCGAGATGCAAGTCAGTTGACTGAAAGGGCTTGCATGAGATGACTTTGGTTTTCGCTGCAATCGCAACCACCGAAAAACTCCTATCGCTGAGCCCGGTCGACATCATCATCATCGCGCTCTATTTCGTGATGGTGCTGGGAATCGGCTTCTATCTGAAGCGTTTCACGAAAACCGGAGAAGACTTTTTCCTGGCCGGGCGGGATATGACTTCCTGGATTGCCGGGCTCAGTTTCGTCGCCGCTAATCTGGGAGCGCTCGAGCTGATGGGGTGGGCCGCGTCGGCCTACCAATACGGCATTCTTGCCACGCATTGGTATTGGATCGGCGCCATTCCGGCAATGCTGTTCCTGGGCATCATCATGATGCCGTTCTATTACATTTCCCGGACGCATTCCGTGCCGGGATACTTGAAACTGCGATACGGCGAAGGAGCGCAAGCGTTATCCGCCGTTTCTTTCGGCCTCATGACCGTGCTCATGAGCGGAATCAACATGTATTCCATGGCCTTGGTCATGAAGATCATCC
>JBAUUG010000455.1:0-2857 GCA_049582585.1 Bryobacteraceae bacterium
GGAAAGTACAATGCGCTGCTGAATGTGGGTGTTCGTAAGGCGCTAGACCAATCAGAGCCGGATGTGATTCTCTGTGGTGGCTACAGTTACGTTGCATCCTGGCAGGCTCTGCTTTGGGCGCGGAAGCACAGGGTGGCATTCTTGCTCTGGTCCGAGAGTAACCTGCAGGATCTTCGAGGCTCTTATGAACCGATCGAATTCCTTAAGAAGCATTTTCTGCGGCGCTGCACAGGATTCATCGTTCCGGGGAATTCTGCCCTCAAATATTTGAGAGCCTATGGTGTGAAACACGAGAAGATCTTCACAGCGCCCAACGCTGTCGATAACGAGCTTTTCGCGAGAGCAGCGGAGAATGCACGCCGAGATGCGGCAGCTTTTCGTGGCAAGCTATCATTACCGCGCCGCTATTTTGTTTTTGTGGGGCGTCTAGTTCGCGAGAAAGGCATTTTTGAACTGCTGTCGGCCTATGCGAACCTCGAGAGGAATCTGCGGGCGGACATTGGCCTGGTGTTTGTTGGAGATGGCGAGTGCCGACAGGAACTGGAAAGAGCAAGCCTCTCCATCTCGCCGGGAGCAATCAAGTTTACCGGCTTCGCTCAAAGGGAGCAGCTCGGCGCCTATTATGCTCTGTCAGAAGCGCTGATTCTCCCAACCTACACCGACACTTGGGGAATGGTCGTTAATGAAGCGATGGCATGCGGCTTGCCGATTATCGTCAGCCGAGCTGCAGGATGCGCAACAGACTTGGTCCGTGAGAATTGGAATGGCAACCTAGTCGATCCGAGAGATCCTTCGTGCCTCGAACAGGCTATGAGTCGTCTCGTCTTGCAGCCGGAGCTCTGCAAAACAATGGGGGCGCATAGCGCAAAACATATCCGTGAATATTCACCGGAGAAGTGGTCTAATTCGGTTGCTCAGGCGATTCTAGTCATGGCCGAACATTCGCAATCCGGGTGTGCATAACACTCAGATAATGCTGCTTTCCTGCCGACTTTTAAGTCAGACGCGGAATCCTCGCTTTGCTGATAAAATTTGGTCCTCTGCTCCCAAGAAAGCTCATCCAGATAAGGTCACTCCGCGTGACCTGAGAGAGCTGATTTGGCGCGGATTGGAAATGGACCGAGCGTTTCTCTGGAATAATTGTGATTGCCGATGAATGATGGTATGCCAAAGGTCTTGCTGGTCGCCGGCGCGAGCTTTGCAGCAATCGCGCTGGCATTTATGGCTTTCTCGCGTCCATGGTATTTCACCAGTCAGACTTACCTTGGCGGCCTGATTCTTATCGAGTTCTTGATTGCAGCCATCTGGTTTTATCAGCGCGTCTTCTTCCCGGTGGTGATTGTGGCCTTCCTTTTGGCCGGAGTCGACCTTCCTGTCGGTTCGGTGTGGACAGCGGCGCGCTGGCTGTTTTTGGCCGTCGGAGCCCTGGCCGGCACCTTCATCGTACTGAAGGATCGCCGGTATCACTTCGGATTTTTTCACGCAGTTGCATGCTTCGTGGTTTTGACGGCGTTGATGTCGGCAACTGTGTCCCGGTATCCGGGCGTAGCCCTGCTGAAAGTTCTGAGCATATTCCTCCTGTTTCTCTACGCTGGCACGGGGGCAAGAATCGCCGTTGCGGGGCGAGAAAATCGCTTTTTTAATGGACTGCTTCTGGGCTGTGAGGTATTTGTCGGCGCCACTGCCCTTCTGCATCTCGCGGGCACAGACGCCATGGGGAACCCGAATTCGCTTGGAGCGGTGATGGGTGTGGTCGCGGCACCCATCCTGCTGTGGGGATTTCTGATGGAAGACGAGCCGCCCATTCGCCACCGGCGCGGCGCGCTCTTTGCAGTCTGCATGTACCTGGGGTTCGTGAGCCACGCACGGGCCGGGCTAGCCGCCGCTTTTGTTTCCTGCGGTCTTCTGTGTCTGGCGCTGCGCAAATACAAGATGTTTGTTGAGGGGTTGGTGATCCTCACAGTTATATTGGCAGCGACCGCGATCTTCCGTCCGGAAGTAATTACGTCTATGACTTCTTCGGTTCTTTACAAGGGAGGGGATCAGGAACAAGGTATTCTGGCTTCGCGGGAATCACCCTGGCGCACCGCAATGAGCAACATAAAGGAGCACCCCTGGTTTGGAACGGGGCTGGGTACGACCGCCGACGGCGGTGACGCGGACCAGCAACAGGGAAGGTTTGCGTCCAGTACGAGTGTAACGACAGAGCACGGGAGCAGCTATCTTGCGCTCATCGCAGGAGTAGGCATCCTTGGGGCTATCCCATCCTTTTGGCTGCTATTCATATTGATCGCAAGAATCATTCGAACGGTTGGTTTTATGCGCAGTTCAACAACGGCAGCTCACGCCGCCATTCCTCTTGCCATGGTGATGGTCGCGGGCATAACCCATGCGGCCCTGGAAGATTGGATGTTCGCTCCTGGCAATTATCTATGCGTGTTCTTCTGGAGCCTGGCCTTCATCCTGATAGATGTGACCCGTCCTTCCCCGGTACCCGTCGGCGCCAGAAACTGGCGATCACAGACAATGCCCCGTACGATCAATGGAGTGGCCTCGGCGCGGTGATCTCTGAGTTTAAGGCGATCCTGATGGCCTCGCAAACATGGTGCATCTCTTCATTAACGCGCTCGCAGCCAGTGCAGGCGGAGGGCTGACCTACATTCGGAACGTCATCCCCCAGTTAGCGCGAGCTGATATCAAAATGTCGGTTGCGGCAGGATCTGGGTTCCGCGACGAATTTCGTCAGCATGCAAATTTAGAATTCATTGAACTAGACGTCACGCCAGCGCGCAGGTTCTGGTTCGAACAATCCGGTCTGCCGAACTTGATCCGGCGCTCGGGCGCAAATGTGTTACTT
>JBAUUG010000456.1:0-8483 GCA_049582585.1 Bryobacteraceae bacterium
GACCGCGTTGCTGGACGTGAAAAACATTGCCCGAACGAGCTTACTGCGGCTTTCCTGCGCAGATGGGATCGAGCCCGGATCGTCCCTGCATATCGGAGAGCAAACAGCGACATCGAGCCTTCAGCAGCTCTCGCAGGATCAGCTTTTTCTGTCGCTCGACACTAGCGCCTTGCCTGCGGGGTGCGTGTTACAGGCGACAATCGACAACGGGCGCGAGGGGAAATCACAGCCGTTCACGCTGGCGCATATGATTCGCGTGCCGCAAATCGATTCGTTCGCGAGCGCGGGTGCGGGGCCGGCATCCGGAGTGCTGAACGCGTACACACTCACCGGGCAGAATCTGGAAATGATCGAGAAAGCCGGATGGGATCAGGCGAACGGAGTGGATGTGACGAATCTTCCGACACCGATTCCGGGCGCCGGCCAGAAGCAATCGCTGCAGATCAGCCTGCCAGCCGCGCCGAATGGACAGGCTGTTCTGTGGGTATGGCTGCGTGGCGACAAACAAGGGCGCGTGACCACGATCAAGGCGCCGGCGACCGCTGTCCCGCCCGCACCCAGCAGCCCGCCCCTGTGATGTTCTATATTGATTACGGTTGACGAACTTACCCAATCTGCTGACGCTGGTTAGAATTTTTCTCGCTCCGTTGCTGGTAGCGGCGCTCGTTCAGCAGAATTTTCGCCTCCACTGGGATCAACGTGTTCTGCTTGGAAACGATTTTTTCGCGCTTTCCGTATTTCTTGCGGCCGCCTTTACCGATCTGCTGGATGGCTACCTGGCGCGGCGTTGGAAGCAAGTCACAACGGTCGGGACATTGCTGGATCCGGTCGCGGACAAGCTGCTCATTTCCGCGGCTCTTATCTCTCTGGTCGAGATCCGTTTATTGCCTGGATGGATGGTGATCCTCATCATCAGCCGCGAGTTTGCCGTTTCCGGTCTTCGCAGCATTGCCGCCGCTGAGGGCTACACGATGAGAGCCGGGGAGCTTGGCAAATCCAAAATGGTCTTTCAAGTCCTGGGAGTCACGCTGGTCATGCTTTCTATTCGCTGGGCAAATCTTCGGCCTTACGCTTTGGCGGCGATGTGGGCGGTAGTGATTTTCGGCTTGGCCTCGGCGATCGACTATTTCCGCAAGTTCTGGCGCAAGGTGGACCTGAGCATCAAGCTTCGGCGCAGGCACGAATTGATTCTGATGGAAAGGCAGAAGCGGCGCTTGCAAAGAGCGGCGCGGAATGCGAACCTGAATCCCAGCCCGCGTGAGACCGAGGCTATTCGCCGATCTGGGTAAACTCCACCAATGCAATGTGTGCCGCCGGCTGGAGCACTTCATAACCGTCTTTCGTGAAAACAACGGTTCGGGCTTGACCGCGTTCGCCCAAAGGCCCGAGCGGCTTGCCGTTGAAGACGACGTTTACGCCACCCGCATTTCCGGTGCGAATGCGAGCGCTATTATGTCCCTCCAGTACTTTAGTTTCGGCGATCTCCAATATGCCGCTGAATGCAGGCCTCCCATCCGCTACTGCCGACAACCACGTGCGCTCGAGTGCTGAGAGCTCAATGCGGAACGCGCTAGTTGAATCGGGTGGAGTTAATGGGACTTCTACCGGGTGAAGTATCCGAACCTGTTGGCTGAGCCGCGCAACTCTGTTGCGATCGGGAGCAGTCTGCTTTCCAGCACCCTTCCACATGCCGTAGAATCCGGAGCAGCCCAGCATCATTACTAGCAGCGATGCCGTGGAAGAGAGCCAGCGCAGCCGCTTCGGACGGCTCGCCTGCAGCGGCGGGAGCTTCGGCAGTGAAACGCCTTGGCCCGGTATTAAGGGTTCGGGAATGGTGCTGAGAATGGCTTGGAGCGCCGGTTCCAGATGTCGGATTTCCAGACGGACATGTTCAGCAAATTGGCGAACAAAGCTCTTGTAGAGGAACGCTGAGCCGATTCGCGACGGCTCGTCTGTCTCAATAGCCTGCAGGATATTGACAGAAATACGAGTGGTCGCGCTGACTTGCTCCAGGGTCAACCCCAGGCGCAGGCGCGCCGCGCGCATCAGACTTCCAACCGACTCCATCACCATAGGCTCCATACCGGTCCGCCCCAAAGCGCAAAGCTATAATACTACAGTCTCTTAAGGTCTACAGTTTTAGGGCCTGCTCCCGGGCCGAATCGGGGCCGAGCGGCGCCCTCAAGCGGACCAACCAATAGGGTGTATGCACAAATTCAATCGGCTCAATCAGCTTACAACTTTATCTCACGTTTCGCTTTCAGCACTTTTAGCTCTGAGTTGCGGCGCGGCGTTGGGCGGTCGACGTGTGGCTTCGGCATCAGAACTGGTATTTCGTGGAACGGCCGCCCTGGCGGACACTCGGCGAGCTGTGTCTTTTGGCGAACGTCCGTCGGGTTCGGAATCCATCGTACGATTGCGCGACTGGATTCAAACCGAACTGAAGCCCCTGGGAGGCCAGTTGTCGCTCGACTCGTTTACCGGGCAAACTCCTACCGGGCCAGTGCCGATGGCGAACATCATTCTGGAATTTCCAGGCAGCTCCGGCAAGGCGGTTGTCATAACCGGGCATTACGACACGAAGCGAATTCCGATGGTTCACTTTATCGGAGCCAACGATGCAGGCTCCTCGACGGGTTTTCTGATCGAATTCGCGCGAGCTGTGTCGCGGATGAAGCATCCGGACGATATCTATATCGTCTTCTTCGACGGCGAGGAAGCGGTGGCGAATTGGACGGCCACGGACAGTTGTTACGGCAGCCGGCATCTCGCAGCGAAATGGTCCGCCGGCGGCACGCTTTCGCGGATCAAGGCGCTGATCAACATTGACATGATCGGCGATAAGGATCTTGATATCTCGAATGATACGAATTCGTCGCAGCCCTTGCGGGATATGGTCTGGCGAATCGCGGCCAAGCTCGGCGATTCCAGATACTTCCGGCACGATCCGGGCGCGATAGAAGACGATCACGAGCCTTTTGTCAATGCGGGCGTGAACGCAATCGACATCATCGACCTGGATTACGGGCCGAATGGCGGGTATTGGCATACCGCAAACGACACCATGGACAAGCTGAGCGCGCACAGTCTACAAGTTGTAGGCGATATAGTGCTCGAGCTGGTTAAGGAGTTGGAGCGGCAGGGCTGACGCGGTAATTAAGAGCTACGGCTTCGCCGAGGCGGTTTGGTTCACCCCAGGCGCGCGCTTCAATTGAGCGTCCAGCACCGGCTTCAGGGAAGCGAAAACAATAGCGCCGTTATACCGCTGGCCATTCACAAACAGCGTGGGCGTGCCCTGCACTCCCGCAGTATTGCCGTCTTGGACGTCTCGCACCACGGTCTCGCGAACATCAGTCGAATCGATGTCAGTCTCGAAGCGGTCCACGTCCAAGCCATTTTGCTTGGCGAGCGCGAGTAGATTCTTTCTGGAGAGATCATTACGGTTAGCGAACATGGCGTCATGCATGGCCCAGAATTTTCCCTGCTTGTGGGCAGCGATAGCGGCTGCAGCGGCGAGATCCGCTTGTGAATGCATCTCCAGCGGAAATTCCTTGAAAATCAACCTCACCTTCTCCGGATAGGCTTTCAGCAACGCGCTGATCTGCGGGACGGCGGCGGCACAATACGGACACTGAAAGTCTGAGAACTCCACCAGCGTGATTTGCGCATGGTCGGGTCCCATGGAAGGCGAACCCGTGGTGGGAATGGCAACTGCGTCATCCAGCAACTTAGGGATCCATTTGGAAGCCCGAGCGGCTTCAATGGCCTGTACTTCGGTCTTTCCCTGTTTGATTGCGTCAACGATCACGGCTGCTAATCCTTTGCTGTAACCGCAGTTTGGATCGACCACCCGGCATTGGGCAAGCTTCATCCCGCAGCCGCAGGAACATTCCTGCTCCCGCAGAAGCTTGAGCGCCAGCGTCTTCTGGGCCGGAGATAAGCTGCCGAGATCAATCCCGGGTAAAGATTCCGCGGTTTTCCAATCCTGTGCGAAAAGGACGCATGCGCCTAACAAAAACAGCGCGACCAATTTGCGAAGGCGCAGCGAGAAACGATCCATTACTTCATTGTAAGGGCAGCGGCTGTTTATTGCTTGGCGACTTTGCCCTCCATGATGGTGGACCAGTTTGCCCCGTCCTGCGAGCCCTCGAACTTAACACTGAATGATGTGGGGGACAGAATTTTCTCCGTATAGCGCCACTTGAACGGGCTCTGGTCGGCGGACGCCCAACTCCAGGTGTCGCCATCCACAGTACCGGTTGCAGACTCATGCTCTCCGACACTATTGAATGACTGGTAAGTGAAGACCTTCCTCGCCGGGTCGTAGCCCATAACCGACAGCTCGACACCGCCTCCCATGGGAGATGTGAAGTCGGAGTGGCCGATGACGAAGAACTCGCCTTTCTGCCACTCAAAATGGTCGGTCGAGGCCACCTTCCCACCGGGCCCGAATGGGCCAGGTTTCATTTCGGCTTCTGTTTTCCAAGTTCCGACAAAGTAATCCAGCTTTTTCAGCTCAGGTGCGCGCTGAGGCGCTTGATCACCTTGGGCGAAGGCAACGGCGGCGAACACTAGAGGAGCGATAGCAATGGCAATCGATTTTGAGCTCATTTCTGAATGATAATACCGAGCGTAGAGCCGGACGAGGACGTGCGGCGCGGATCAGGAGATCCGCCCCACTGGATCGCTTTGAACGACGCTTCCCCAGACTCCGAGCACGACATCCTGATAAAGAAAGAACCCCGCTTCGAGCGGCGGCAAATCGCCCTGGATCGATCCTCCTTCTACCTCAGCCGCGCCAGTATTGCTGACTTCGGGTTGCCCGTCGAGCGATCGTTTCACTGCATTCAGCGCCCTTGCTAAGCGCTGTAAAGCGCCGGCGTCCAGGGTGGTCGAGAGAATCTCGGGCGCGGGTCCATCCAGCATGTAGTCTTCCAACTCGAGTAAGTCGAACAGAAACTGGCCGCCTTTGTAAAAAGGCAATCTGGAGAGTGCATCCAAAAGGGCCGAGGCACGGTCAGGCGACGCATTGCGAAGCTCTACTCCTCGCCGCGCCAGCGTGCACAAGATCGCCCGAAGCCACTCGTTTCCTTCCTTCAGCGATTTGATTAACTCGATATCCTGCGCCTGTAAGGGCTCGGCGTTCATTCGGATTCTTGAGTTTACAGCTGCCGTGTCGTGACGTAATTGGCGATCTGCCGCAGCACGCCCTTAGCTTCCGTCTCGGGAATGAAGGTAAGGTCTTCTTCAAAGCGCCGGACGCCCTCATGCGCGAGCCGGTTGGCAAGCTCCATCGCATACTCGATGGAACCGAATTGGAGCATCGCATCCAGCAGTTCCTCCGCATCGTCTTGGGTCTTCTCCATGCGCGGCCGACGGCAGATCTCATGAAGCCTGCGTTTGGAGAGGGGATCGGCGACGCTAAACAGGTGAATCATCATTACCGTACGCTTGCCTTCCAACAGATCGCCCAGACGCTCCTTACCGTATAACGCCTCTTCGCCCTGGAGATTCAGCACATCGTCCTGAATCTGAAATGCGATGCCTATCAAGCGGAAAGCTTCATTAAAGCGGTCCAGCCGCTCCGGATTCGTCTCTCCGGCGCATACCGCACCCGAGCGGCAAGGACTGATGCACGTATACCAGCCGGTTTTTTTCGTGCTCATCGCGAAGTAATCCTCGACGCGCTCGGGCACAATCGCATTCCGAATCCACCCCAGCTCAATGGCCTGACCCTCCACCGTCTCGCGGCACATGTGCATGATTTCGTGAATGAGCCCCAATGTTCGTCCCAGGCCCAGCGTGGCCAGATTTGAAAGGACCGCGTCAACCGCCATAAGGTTCATCGCGTCGCCGGCATTGACCGCGAGCCCGACGCCATGAGCGGTATGCAGAGTGGTTTCATTCCGGCGATGGGTGGATTCATCGGCGATGTCGTCGTGTACCAGAAAGCCGTTGTGAAACAGCTCGATTGCCGCCGCAGCCCGGACCGCATCTTCGCTCCGTCCGCCGAGCGCGCAGCACGAAGCAATCGTCAGAGTCGGCCGCAAGCCCTTGCCTTCGCGCTGCGGATATTCGCGGATTAGGTTGTACAGCTCGGCTTTCGGCTCGCGATCCGGGATAATCGCTGAAATTTCTTCGCGCACGCGCGCTTTACACAAGAGCATGGTCTCTAAGAGATCGGAGTCGAAGGCTGAATCGAACTCCCACCATGGAACGCTTTTTCTCCCGTCCCACAGCGCTCGTGTTTTCGAAACCAGCATGCCGCCGACCATCGAAGGCAGCTGATCCGTTTCCTCAGGATGGCGATGATCAAGATAATCGAGCGCCGCCCAACCCGTATCGGCAGGCCGAGGAAGGCTGGTTACGAGCGAGCCGTTGGCGCCGGCGGAAGCCGCAGCCGAAAGCGCCGTAGTCCAAAAAGCTGGGAAACGGCCGCGATACTCGCGCCAAAGGATCTGCACCGAACGCAATCCGGACGCACGCTGGGCCAACAGCTTGAACGTGCGCCATACCGCCAGCACCAAAGGCCGCTCCCCGCGGACATCTAAACTGCCTTCAAATAGCTGATCCACCGGCTTACGTTCGAAATCGAAAAGCAGCCGCATGGCCCGGTCGTCGAAGTACGCCTCGACGTGCGGGCTCTCCGGCCGTACACCGGACGCTATTAGCCGACCCTGGTCAGAGCGCAGCTCGGCGTGTGTTCCGTCGCCAAAATGCAGACCTAGAGTGATTCCCGCCATCTCACGAGCAGCCGCGGCAACCACTGCCGGCGCGCGCCGCGACAGCTCATTCACGGTTTGCACCAGCAGTCGCGCGGCGCCCTCACTCACCACCGGCGCCCCCCGCAAACTCCACAATCCCGTAGGTCTGAAAGGCGAACCGGCTGCTGCTTAACTGGCCTTCCACGGTTACCGGGCCAATCACTTCATGAACACTGTAAGGAGCAATTCCTGTTTCCGCCGGAATCACGATCCGGGCCGCCGCATCACACGAAAAATCGAGCACCGCCCAGTCCGCCCCCATCCTCGCCGAAATCACAAGACGCCTCGGAATGGGCGCCATGGAAGGGACGCCGAACAAATTTGCCAGATCCGGAACCTGGCACACGCGATCGCGGTCAAGCAGGCCCCGGACGGATGCACGAACGCAACGGCGAGGGAAATGACGGCGTAATCGTCCCGATCTCCAGAGCATAACCGAACCGGTAGCCGAGTCGGGTGGTTCGCGCGGTTGTATCAGCGTGAAGACGATAGCCGTTGGCGGCGCATTCGTCTCCGATGCAGAGTCGATAGCCGGATCGTTCGCGAATCCGAATATCCATCCGCCCATTTCAGGCCAGCCCCAGTATCCGCGGACCCGCTCGTGGTATCCGATTGCTTCCACCCCGCGGTACCGCGCGCCGTTGTGAACCCAATCTCCCCGTGCGATTACGCCCGTTTCCGATTGCCACCGGAGATGATGGCGTCCAGCAAAGGGCGCGCATTGACTGGTGCATGGATGGCTGGTTCGTTGCAATTTCAGATCGACGGCCGGATCACCCGGAACCGAGCGAAGCATCAAACTGCTATCGCTATTGAAAGGATGCGGCTGGCGAAAAGCCGACCATAATGCTGCGGGCGTCTCCGCGTTGAACTGACTCGATCTCCAACCAATTCCGTTCTTATGGATCAAAACAATGGAGGTCATGTGCGGCGCCGCAGAATTGTTTTCGGAGGGCGGCCCTAGCCAGGCGACATTCGCCACCAAGCCAAGATCTCCGTTTCGCGAAAGTAATGCATAATGCAGCCAGCGGCGCTCCAGAACGCGTGTTAGCCGACAGTCCGGGAAGGGCCCCTCGGGTCCCAGCGGGTAATTTGCCGAAGGAGTAAACATCAAAATACTTTGTCTTTGCTTTGCGGGTAATGCGGAATATAATAGCAAGACAAACAAGAGATGAAAAGGGATAGACAATCAGGCGCCGGGCAGCAATTTCCTGTCTTGAAGATCGACTCGCATATAGGTCTTGCCGCAGCACAGCAGGAAATTGTCAATCGTCTTCAGGCGAATCCCGATATCGCACAGTTGCTTCTTGTTAACCCTGTTTCCGCTTTTCAGGATGTAGGCGTCGAGCTTTCGCCCGATCTCGCTGCGCATATTCTTCACACGGTGCAGTATTCCCCTGAAGCGGCGGCTCGCCGCCGAGCGTTGCAGTCGAAGCTCGAACAGTCTACTGGCGAGAAGCCACGGCCGTCCGATCCCGTTTGGGTAGCGGCGTTCTTGTTTCAGAAGCTAAGGCTGGCTCCTCTCGATACAACGGGCGCAACGCCCATGTACAAATCCACTGTTGATCCGGCAATCACCGCCAAGCAGCTGGCGTCGATTCCAAAGCTAAATCCCGGCCCAGTGCTCCCGCATGCCGATCACGGAACGGCATTTGTGTTCGACACGATTACCCCAGGAGTTCGCCACCTCGACCTCGACACCCCTGCACCGCAGCTTCC
>JBAUUG010000457.1:0-4856 GCA_049582585.1 Bryobacteraceae bacterium
GGAGAAGAGCGGAGGCGACCCGAAAATGCCACCAGCCAAAATCTCATGCTCCGGAAAGGGATCCCTTCTTCGGTCCGATTATAGGCGTCCAATCTTCAGGAGGGCGACCATAGCGCTTTTCTTAGCGGATTACCTCGCGTCCAACGGCAAGATTCAGTTGATTCGCGGCGGAAAGATATGAGCCCACCAGATTCAAGTAGCTCAGTTGGGTGTCGCGATATTCCTTTTGTGCATCCAGGAAGTCAAGCAACGATGCGCCTCCGTGCAGATACGCGAACGACACCGCAGATCGAATCTTTTGCGCTTCTTCTAGGTACTCGGTCTTATACGGGCGCAGCAGTTTGAGCGCACTTTCTAGAGTTGCGTATGCCGAATCCACGTCGTGGAGCGCGGTCAACCTCGCAGCGTCGCGCAGCTTTTCATTCCGTCCAATGTCGAGTAAGGTCTCCAACTTCTCACCCTGATTTCGGTCGAATATGCGCAACGGGAGACTGACGCTGGCGCCCACGTAGGTATTCAGCGGGGGAGGCTGGTGAGACGCATCCACGCTGAAGGTCGGGTCTGCGGAACCATTGGCAATTGCAAGTTGGTGATCGATTCTGGCCTTATCGAGCGACCGCTCAGCTTCCTGGAGATCCGGCCGACTATTGATCGCGAGTGTGCGCAGCACATCTACCGTAGTAACCGGCTCGTCAAAATCGAAAGGCTCCGAGACGTCGAATTGATCCACCGGAACCGGGTCTCGCAGAAGCGTCAAAAGATCGATTTTCGCGGTGCGCAGATTGACTTCCGCCGTCTCTAGATCCGACGCAAACTGGGCCCGCTGCAGCTTCACGCGCTGGAAGTCCACCTGCGAGATGTCGCCGGCGTTGAACCGATCCCGGCTGATCGCGATTTCCTTGTCGTAGTAATCAAGATTCTCTTGCGCCACCCCCCGTACGGCCTTGGCCTGCATCACGCGGACGAAGGCATCGCGCAAGTTGAATATCAAGGTTCGTTCTAGATCCGATTGCGCCGACGTAGAAACCGCTGTCGCTTTTTTTGCGCTCGCCAGCCGCAGTTCACGCTTGTGTTCACGCTCGTGCAGGTAATCGACACTCCAAAATAGATACGACTGCGAAATTGGCCGGTACGGGTTCCCGTTAAATGGCGTCAGCTGGTCCCAGCCCAGGCTTATGTCGGGATTGGGCTTGAGATCGGCTGTGATCTCCTCGGCGCGCGACTCCTCAATTGTCACTTGTCCCGCTAATAGCGTCGGATTATTAGCCCGGAATTGGTCTTTGGTCTCGCTCCAAGTTAGTACCTGCTGCCCAAAGATGACCGGCGCCAGACAGGTCAACAGTAAGAGGAAGGACGGGAATTTAGGAGACAAATTTAATCATAAGGCGGCAAGTATTAGCGGGTTGGCATCCTCCAGCAGCGCCGGTTGCCCTGTTGTCAAATCGGGGTGGCCCAAAATTGGCCCACAGGGATCCACTTCAAGTATCGACACTGGAAAAGAGGACCCTTAGCGCTGCTGACCATCTGCCCCCAGAGCAAACGTTGCCGGGCGTCTACGTTTGTGCAGACGCACCAAGCACCAGGAACAGCGACGTTATATTACGCAGCATGCGTCCATAGCTCATAAGGCCTCAGTCAGTTCGACGGTTATGGCAAACGGCTGCGACCACATCTACCTGATGCCGTCGACGTATGCAGATGGTAATTTCAGTCTGCCAGCGAGCTGACGCAGTTTCATTGCGTACTCTGAATCGGCCTCCTCTATGGCCGGAGGTACTACGAGATTGAAACATATGGCGGCGATATACGAACCATCCGCAACCTGGGCCAGCACTGCTTCCGGGCGATATGCGTTGACGCCGGTCTCAGAGTACAGTAGCTCAATATGGGCGTGAGAAAGGTCCATAACGATTCCGTAGACAGTCGACGCGGCGTTTGGAACCAGGGTTGCCCGCTGCCCTATGCGAAGCGCAAAACCAGGGACACACGCGATTCTCGCATCTCTCGGGTATGCACCTTTCGAAAGCAATAGTTCAGCATCCATGAACAATCCGTAGAAAAAAACGTTGATGCGGCGGGCTTCCATGAGCACTATTTTCTGTCATTCACGTCTGCTTCTTCGAACTGAAAATGGCGTAAGGCTCCGCGCCGAGACGTAGCCGAAAACCATGGTGGTTTCCGGCCCCTCGCGCAGATCCATCCCTTGGCTGGTTGCAAGAAAACTTGGGCGTCGGCGTAACCGACCTTTACGAACAAATTCCGGTGATCGTCAGGACTGAGATAGGTACCACCGGTCAGCTTCATCCCAAGTTGATACAGCAAGTCGAACCTGCGGCCGCGATAGGCCTCCGCGATGATCAACACGGAGCCGCCCGGCTTCAACACACGGGATTCGACTGCGTCCCTATTGAAACCACGTGAGGCTTCCACTGACGCTTCGGCGTAGCCCACACCATGCACTTTGCCAAGGTCCGCTATCTCAGCAAGCGTCTGGACCGTCCGTCCTCCGCCACAACCAACGTCTAGGACGGCATCACACCTGCCGAGTTGGACGTGTTCTAATCCCCAAGAGGTCAATCCGGAGTGGCTGCGGTTCATTGTCTTAACGATGAACCTGCCAAGCCAACCTGTTGGCTTGCGGCATTGCCGGATTACATACCATGCCAACGCGACTGCGAAAATATATTGCGCGACAATGCGCACGCTATGCGTCATCGCTCCTCATAGCATAATGGGCACGCAGGTAAAGTGCGTTGGGCGCGGCGTGAGCAAGCCTTTCGGTTCTTTGCGCTCCTCTCATGAATTTTTGCGCGCGGGCGCCCTCGACCATTTCCTTTCGGCGTCTGGTGGAAGCTGATGGCTCAGCATTGTCGACGGCCGCCCCCGGCCTCATGGCCTATAACAATGCGATTGGATCCTGCCGCCGAGGGCCCAACGCGCGCGCGGTCTATATCACGCCGTCGCACCAATATCCTATGGGGTCGACCATGAGCGCCGCGCGCCGCATGCTCCTCCTCAATTGGGCGGTTCGGACGGGTGCATGGATCATAGAAGACGATTACGACAGCGAGTATCGATTCGGAAGCCGTCCAATTGCTGCGCTTCAGGGACTCGACACAGATGCGAGGGTGATTTATGTCGGGACATTCAGCAAAGTCATTTTCCCTGCTCTGCCTTTGGGTTACGTGGTTGTGCCCAAGGACCTGATAGCTGCATTCGCGGCCGCTCGAGATGCCGCAGACGTTTTCTCAGCAACTCTTTAGCAGGCACTGATGACCGATTTCATTCGAGAGGGACACTTCGGCCGCCATATACGCCGCATGAAGAATGCTTTATACGAGTCGTCGAAGATCGCTCGTCAAGGCCATCCACACCCATATGGGAGATATGCTCGAGGTGATCGGCTCCGAAGCAGGGATGCATCTGGTGGCATTGCTGCCGCCCGGCATCAGCGATGTCGCGGTTGCCAGGGAAGCCGGCCTGATGGGCGTTTCCGCGACGCCCTTATCAACGTGCTATTCGAAAAAACCGGCGCGGGGCGGCCGGATTCTTGGTTATGGAGGAGCTAACGCACATCAGATTCGCGATGGAATACGCAAGCTCAGGATGAGCATACCGGAATACCAACTGAACTGAATCTGTTGAGCACGCCCCTGATGACCCCGCGCAACCCTGTCGTCGAGTTCGGCAAAGCCTTGCTTAGAGTGACTTCAAAACTCGCCGGTAACCAATGGTGTCAATCCCTTCTGGAAAAAGCACTTCCGGCCGCCCAGTATCTTCAAGGGATCGGGTCAGGAGAAGACGTTGCCTCCAGCGGCGAGACGGCCCTGATTTCTAAGGCCGTGCATGCTGCGAGATCGGACGGAAGGAAGCTTTGCATCTTTGATGTGGGCGCCAACACGGGACAGTTTCTGACTCTGGCGTGTGAAGCGTTGAAGGGGCGGCAATTCTCGCTGTACTCTTTTGAACCTGGAGCGGAAGCCTTTCGCCGGCTCAGCGAAACAGCCCGAAAGCATGCAAATGTGACGCTAAACAACTTTGGCTTGGGGCGTGAGCGAGGTGAACAGGAGCTGTTTTACGATGCTGCGGGCTCGGCGCTAGCCTCTCTCACCAAGAGGAGATTGGCGCATTTCGGAATCGAGATGGGCGTGTCGGAGAAAGTCAGGATCGAAACACTGGATGACTATTGCCGTCTTGCCGGGATCGAATATATAGACCTCTTGAAACTGGACGTCGAAGGACATGAGCTGGATGTGCTGAATGGCGCGAGCCAAATGTTTCGCGATTCGAGAATCGGCATGGTCACGTTCGAGTTCGGCGGTTGCAACATCGATACGCGAACGTTCGTACAAGACTTCTTTTACTTCTTCGCGGATCAAAAGATGCGCATAGCCAGGATTACGCCATCCGGTTACTTTTACGAGCTTCGATCGTACAGTGAAATTCTGGAGCAATTTCGTACAAGCAATTTCGTATGCTACCGGCCTTGAACAATCAAAAGACCGGAAACGCTATTCTGGGGTCGTGCTAACCTGCCCGGTTTGCGGTAGTCAAGATGTCCGCAAATCCCAAAGAAGCTCACGTTTCGACTTGATCAGGCGCTGGAGGGGATTACGGCGTTATCGCTGCCGTGATTGCCGTAAGACGTTTTACAACGCGCTCTCGCCTGCGGAACGCACTGAGCACTCGAAGGCAGCAGAAGACCGGCGGGCGGCGCGAAGGAAAAAGAAACGCGTCCGAACTGAGTTGCTGTTGTTTTTCGGGATGCTTCTGTTCTTCTTCCTCATTTTGAGATTTCTGACTCGTTTTCATTAGGCATGCCCTTCGAACTCGAAAAGCAAAGGGTGGTTGTCTGC
>JBAUUG010000458.1:0-13179 GCA_049582585.1 Bryobacteraceae bacterium
GGCGAGATGGGAGAAGGCTTGGGGAAAATTTCCGAGCTGGCGGCGCTCTTTGGGATCGTATTCTTCCGAGAGTAGTCCGACATCGTTTCGAATTGCTAAGAGACGCTCGAACAATTCGCGCGCTTCATCATGGCGCTTTTGCAATACCAGATTGTCGACCAGCCAAAAACTACAAGCGAGAAAAACTCCTTCATCTCCGGGCAATCCATCGACGGAAGTATTGGTGTTGTAGCGGGCGACAAAGCAATCGTTGACCAGATTCTTCTCGATAGCCGCGACAGTGCCGCGAATGCGCGGGTCCTCGGGAGGAAGAAAGCCCACCAGCGGAAGCATGAGCAGACTGGCATCGAGCTCTTTGCCGCCGAAATACTGAACGAACGAATTCAGCTCATTGCTGAATCCGAAGCGGCAAATTTCGTCGTGCATTTCAGCGCGCAGCGCCATCCAGCGCTCGAGCGGCCCTTTTTCGTTGAATTCCTGGATGGTGCGCACGGCGCGATCCACCGCTACCCACGCCATGACCTTGGAGTGAACGAAGTGGCGGCGCTTGCCTCGGATCTCCCAGATGCCATCATCCGGCTTAACCCAAATCTTCTCGATGTGACTCACCAGCGCCCTCTCAAGGCACCACGCCACATCCAGACGAGCCAATCCTTTGCGCCGCGCCTGGTAGAAAGCGTCAAGAACTTCGCCGTACACATCCAGCTGCAGCTGCTCAGACGCGGCGTTCCCAATTCGCACAGGCTGCGAACCTTCATAGCCCGGGAGCTCGGGAAGCTCGAATTCCGTGAGACGACGTTCCCCGGCAACGCCGTACATGATCTGCATCTGATCTGGGCTGCCCGCGACGGCGCGGAGCAGCCAGTCCCGCCACGCTTTCGCCTCGTCTATGAACCCCGCCTCCATCAGAGCGTACAGAGTAAAAGTGGAATCCCGGAGCCAACAGAAGCGATAATCCCAATTTCGTACTCCGCCGATCTCCTCGGGGAGCGAGGTGGTCGCGGCTGCGACAATTCCTCCGGTCTTGTGATGAGTCAGCGCTTTCAAAGTGATCAACGAGCGAAGCACCGCTTCAGCGTAGGGGCCTTTCGGGGTGTGCTTGCTTGACCATTTTTCCCAAGCGCGAGTGACGTTCTCAATGGCGGCGGCGGCATCGGGCTGATGCGGCGGCGTGCCGAAAGACAGGGACCACGTCAGGACAAATGGAATCTCCTGGCCCTCTGAAACATCGAAGCTGGCGCGGGTCTTGAGGTCTTCGCCGCGCAGTTCTACGGGCGTTGAAAATGTGATTTGATCGGGGCCCGCAACGGCTTGAAGCCTGCCATCGCCAATCCGGCTGACCCATGGGATCACGGTTCCGTATTCAAAGCGGATGGCGAGCTCCATCTGCATCGGCACGCGGCCTTTAACACCACGGACAAGCCGGATAACGTCCTGGTGGTCACCACGGCGATCCATGCAATCGATCAATACGACAGTGCCTTCGTGAGTCGAAAACTCGGTTTCCAAAACCAGGGTTCCCGGCCTGTAGCGGCGCGTGATGGAAGGGTGTTCGGCTTTGGGCGCAATGCTCCAATGGCCGTTTTCTTTTGAACCGAGAAGCAAGGCGAAGCAGGCGGCGGAATCGAAACGCGGGAAACCCAGCCAGTCAATGGAGCCATTGCGTCCAACCAGCGCGACGGTGGCGTTGTTGCCGATGAGAGCGTAATCTTCGATGAGCTGAGTCATGAGGATCTCCGCCGCTTCCTCACGGTCGCGGTTCTGTCTCCGAGAACTGGATGACGACTTTGATGTCGTCGGGATGCCGCTGCAACGCCTGCTGCCAATTCGATAGCGGTTCTTTTCGGGAGATCATTCGCGACAGCCATCCGCGATCGGCTTTGCAAAGAACCTCCGCCGCCATTTCATAGTGCCTGCGATTGGCGTTTACGGTGCCGAAGATAACGCTGTTCTCGAGGACCATATTTCGATTGATGGTGCCAATGTCCAGGGTTTGTTTCTCGCCGTGGGACGAAACGCCGGTCAAGCACAAGATTCCGTCGTTTGCAATCAGGTTGATTGCTTCAACGATAAGCGATGAAACGCCGGTGCATTCGATGGCGACATCCGGACGAAAGCCCAGCTTATCGAGCGGACCGGTGTGATACGTTCCGCCCAAATCGCGTACGAGCTGCGGTTTCGGCCCGTCTTGCACCTTATCCAACACGTGAACTTCAAGTCCCCTCTGAGCGCCGATGAGCGCAGCCAGTAATCCTACGGGTCCGGCGCCCGTCACCAGCAGCGTTTTAGGTTTCCAAAGAGCGCGCTCGCCGATGCGAGTAATATGATCCCAAGCCTTCGCCAGGATAGTGGTCGGTTCCATCAACACACCGAGGCTTCCCAGGTCAGGATCTAATCTCACGAGGAATGCCGGCTGGCTGCGCCAAAGCTCGGCTCCGAAGCCATTCCGCTCCTTGATGCCTCTCTCGGTGTACTTCCCGTTGCGACACATATCCCACTCGCCAATCGCGCATGCGACGCATGGAACCGGATCGGGGTGACGGACGATTCCGACAACCAGGTCGCCTTTTTTGAATCCACTGTTCTCGGGCGCGTCTTCCACGCGGCCGAGAGATTCATGTCCGAGAATAAGGTAGTCGCAGCCCGGTTCCGGCCATCCATACTCGGCCGAAATCAGCTCGAAATCGGTACCGCAGATTCCAAGCTCAAGAGCGCGAACCAATACGGGCCCGCTGGTCAAAGGAGTTTCGGGAACGTCTTGAACGGTTGCGGAATTGGCTTTGCCGGGAACGATCGTGAGTGCTTTCATGAAGGTCTACGCTTCCTAGATGGGGAGGGGCAAGATTTCGTGACATAAGGGGCCGGGAAAGCAGAGGGCAGACCATCTGCCGCTCAACGACACAAGGAGAGATGAGTGCGGCGGCGGGAGATATGGATCAGCCGGGGGCATGCGGCTCCAGCTTGGGAGGGTGTTGACGTCGCCGACGCATCGCTAATAGCCACGTCAAGTTCCCGCATCGGCCTTAGCCGACCCGTTCTTAGCCAAGTCTGCCGCGATCTGGGCGAACTGATCCAATGCCGCCTGCAAATCTTCGACGATCTCCGCTGCAAGTACCGCCGGGTCGGGCAGATTGTCTGTATCTTCCAAACTCTCGTCCCGTAGCCAGGTGATATCCAGGCTGAGCTTATCTCGCTTCTGCAAGTCCTCGTAGCTGAAGCAGCGGAAGCGCTCCGATTCTTTCCGTTCAAAACGATTCGCCGGATTGAAGCACTCCACGAACTCATCCAGATCCGATCGCCTAAGTGGGCGGGGTGCGGACGCTGTATGGCCGCGGCAAGTTCCTTCACCTGTTTATAGGTGAGCCGCGTTTTCCAGGGGCGGCTGTAGAGAATCTGTAGAGCCGTAATTTGATCCTTGTTGTCCTCCAGGAATTGACGAAAGGACTGGACCGTTTCCTCGGCTTTATCCTGCGAGTCACCCGAATAGCCCGCGTGCAGCAAACGATCTTCGGAAACCGTGTCTATCGTCTGCTCGTAGCTACTCTTCAGAGTTGTCAAAAGATTCCGCACTTTGGGAGCGAGCAGGGATTGCACCGCTTCCTTTCGCAGGCGTTGCGCCGTGGTGGCGATTTGATCGGGTGTAGGCTTTTCAACTGCGTGCTCCACCTTTGCCGCATCGAGTTGCACATCGGGATCGACGGAATCGGCGAGTGCTCGAACAATGTCGGCCAGGCTTTCGCCGCCGGTCACTTCCGTGATTTGAGACTGATCCGCGTGCGATAGCTGGCGGTCCAGGCGAGTGAGACGCGAAGCTAGCGTGCTCAGAACCTCCGGGTCTGTACTGCCGAAGCCAACCGCTTCCAGCAGCTCTTCAAATGCGATGTTCCGATTGCGATCCAGAGGCGGCGCTTCCACCATCGCGTGCTCGCAGACGCCGATCGGATCCACGATCACGAAATGTGTTTTGGCTTTGGCATCCGGCGCGACGGACTGTAAGTCGTCTTCCTTGATGACACGCACGCCGCGGCCCTTCATTTGCTCGAATAGATTAGGACTGCGCACCTCGCGCAAGAACATCACGATTTCGAGCGGGCGAATGTCAGTGCCGGTGGCAATCATATCGACCGTGACGGCGATGCGGGGATTGTAGCTGTTCCGGAACGATTGAATGACCGATTCGGCCTTTTCGCCGACCTGCTCCCAAACGTCCACGTCGATCTCTGAACCGTCCTCCGCTTTCGACTTGCGCCGCGTACGGCGGGCGCCGGTTCGATAGGTCACCTTTTGGCAGAAGTCATTACCCTTGCCAAATTCCTCGCGCACGATCTGAACGATGTCGTCGGCGTGATTGTCGTCTTTGGCGAAGATGAGCGTCTTGGGAACGTGCGTACGGCCAGGAAAGATTTCCGTGAAGAGCTTCTCTTTGAATGTGCGAATAACGGTGCGGATCTGGTCGGTTGACACCACGTCCCGGTCAAGCTGGCCGGCGGTATAGGCAAGTTCCTGGTCGAGCAGCTCAGCCCGGCGGGCGCGAGTCAGGCGATCCCGCTTATCCACATAGAAACCGGCGTCCACTCTTGAGCCCGATTGCGTGATCTGCGTCCGGATTTCGTAGATGTCGTATTCGACATTCACTTTGTCCTCCACCGCCTTGGTATGGCTGTAGTCCATGACCAGGTTGCGGTTGAAGAAACCCAGCGTTTGGCGCGAGGGCGTGGCTGTCAGACCGATCAACGAAGCATCGAAATACTCGAGCACCTGACGCCAGAGATTGTAAATAGAGCGATGGCATTCATCGGTGACGATAAAATCGAACGTCTCGATCGGGAAGGCCGGGTTGTACTCGATAGGATCGGGAAGTTTGGTCATGTCAGCCCAGGTTGCGGCGGATTTCTCTTCCTCATCGGTGTCCGCAATGTCGCGGCCGACCAGCATGGAATAGAGGCGCTGGATGGTTGTGATGCAGAGTTTGCTGACCAGATCGATCTTGTTGCTGGATAACAATTGCGCGTTGTACAGCTCGGTGAACTTGCGGCCATCGTCGGGCGTGACGAACTGCTGAAACTCATTCAGGGTCTGCCGCCCCAAGGTTTTCCGGTCCACCAGAAAGAGAACTCGCTTCGCTCCGGCGAATTTGATCAAGCGATAGATAAAGTTGCAAGCGGTAAAAGTCTTTCCGCTGCCTGTGGCCATCTGAATCAGAGCGCGTGGACGGTTATCGGCGAGCGATTCTTCCAACTTTCGAATGGCCTTGATCTGAGCGGGCCAAAGGTTCCCTGCGTCCAGCGGAGGCATGACCCGGAGCCGTCCTCGAACCGTTGAGCCCGGGCTCTTCAAGTCGGCTTGAATCCACTGGCTGAACGTTTCCGGTTTGTGGAACGCGAAAACGCCGCGGCTTCGGGCATCGGGTTCCAACAGATTTGTAAACCGGGTTTCGACCCGAGTGCTCTGGTAGCAGAATGGGAGCGGCCGTCGGGGCGCCGGGATGTGGTCCGGCAGACCCTCGCTGTATTTGGCGGTTTGAATCTCGACTGCGGTCAGCGGGTCGCCGGCCTTCTTTGCTTCAATGACGCCGACCGCCGCGCCGTCCACATAGAGTAGGTAATCGGCGACACCATGACCTCTCTTGAGCGGGTATTCGCAGATTGCCACACCCTGCGCCACGGTGAGGTTCACGTTGTGACGGGGCTGGACCGACCATCCAGCCGCCGCTAACAGTTTGTCGATTTCGGCGCGCGCTTCCTGTTCGGGAGCCATCAGCTAGGGAATTCACATGATAGCGGGTGGGAGACGAAACGGTGGTTAATGCCCTTGCAACGAGATCGTCGATACGCTGGCGGTAGCAATTGAAAAAAAATCAGCTCGTTCATCTCGCTAGTCTGTAATGGTTCGTTCGGCTGCTCGCGAGGGCAACAACTCGACCTCATACAGGATTCCCGCCTCGGTAATCGCCGGTGTAACCACCACGTGGCGATTCTGCTGCGTCAACCAGCGCAGGACGGCCTCCTCAGGCGACGGCTTCAGAGCTTCTGCAAAGTCCGACAATTCCCTGGAGAGCCGTGTGTCTGGAAGTGTTAAACTTCTGCGCATGCGAACGTGCGGATTTACCGTTTGCGCCCTCTTGCTCTGCCTCGCGGCTTTGACGGTTGCGCAGAGTCCCACGAAAAGGCCGCTGAAGCTCGACGACCTTTATCGGCTCAATGAGGTCGCCGATCCGCAGTGCTCGCCGGATGGGAAATGGGTCGCGTACACCGTTTCCAGCATTGATCGAGATGAGGATAAACGAATCACTAGTATCTGGATGGTCAACTGGGACGGCACGCAGAATATCCGGCTGACTTACGACGCGGAATCGGAAAGTTCGCCGGGCTGGAGTCCGGATGGGAAATATCTCTCATTTGTGTCTTCACGGCCGGGCAAGGCGAAAGGCTCGCAAGTGTGGGTGCTTGATCGCCGAAGGGGAGAAGCGCGCCAGCTCACGCATCTGAAAGACTACACGATTTCTCGCTATGACTGGTCGCCCGATTCGAAAAAGCTGTTGCTGGTATTGAGAGAGAAGGACGAGTCTGAAACAGAAGAGCCCAAGAACGCCTCGGCCAAGCCAACGCCGCCGAAGCCTCCGAAGCCAATCGTTATCGATCGGTACCACTTCAAGCAAGACATGGAGGGTTATCTCAGCGGCTCAAAACACAACCATGTCTACATCTTTGATGTCGAGACTGAGAAGCTGGAGCAGATTACAAAAGACAACTATGACGAGACGGACGCGAAGTGGTCGCCCGATGGATTAAAAATCGCGTTTATCAGCAATCAAGACAAAGATCCCGACCGGACGGATAACACGGATGTGTGCGTGGTGGATGCCCATGCGGGCGCCGCGCCCCGCAAGCTCACGGATTGGCCGGGACCCGATACGGGTCCGTTGGCGTGGAGTCCGGATAGTAAGTTCATCGTGTATTTGCAGGGGAGTGAGAGTAAGTATACGGCCTACAATATGGACCGGTTGGCTACAGTGCCAGCAGCCGGCGGCGCTTCGCGCGTGATTACGGAGAAGCTGGATCGCGGCGTTGCTTCGCCCGCGTTTTCATCGGACGGCGCATCCGTCTTCTTCCTGGTTGCGGACGACCGTTCCAACTATCCCGCCAAGACAGCGGTGGATGGGCAGGGGATTGAACGCCTCTTTGGCCGCCCCATCGTTGTTTCTCACCTCTCTTCTCGCGGTGGTCACACGGCTGTCGTGACCTCGACCGATGATGCTCCGCCGGAAGTGTTCGCTCTGGAGGACGGTGCTCTTCGAAAGCTTACCAGTCAGAATGACGCAGCTCTGGCGGAACTCGATCTCGCTTCGGTTGAGGACATCAGCTTCAAGAGCCACGATGGAACTGAAGTGCACGGCCTGATCACCAAGCCCAGCCCGTTTGAGAAGGGCAAGAAATATCCCGCGTTACTTCGCATCCACGGCGGCCCGAATGGGCAGGACGGTCACGCATTCAGTTTTGAGCGGCAATTGTTTGCGGCGAACGGCTACGTGGTTATCAGCGTGAATTACCGCGGGAGCGCGGGGCGCGGAGAGAAGTATGGCCAGAGCATCTTCGGCGATTGGGGCGACAAAGAGGTTGCCGATTTGCTTGCGGGCGTGGATCACGTGATTGAAATGGGGATCGCCGATCCGAACCGGCTGGGAATTGGGGGGTGGAGCTATGGCGGCATTCTGACCGATTACACAATTGCGAGCGATTCACGGTTCAAGGCGGCGATCAGCGGCGCGGGAAGCGCGAATCAGATTTCGATGTACGGAGTGGACGAGTACACGCTGCAGTATGACGCGGAGCTGGGTCCTCCGTGGCGCAATCCGCAAGGCTGGATGAAGGTTTCGTATGCGTTCTTCAAAGCAGACCGAATTCGCACGCCAACGTTATTCATGGGCGGCGACAAGGATTTCAACGTTCCGCTGATCGGCGGCGAGCAGATGTACCAGGCGCTGCGGAGTCTTGATGTGCCGACAGAGCTTATTGTTTACCCCGGCGAATTTCATGGGTTCAAGCGCCCGAGCTTTATTCGGGATCGGCTTGAACGTTATTTGGCCTGGTACGGGAAATATTTGAAGGCGGGGCGCTGATCGCCATGGCGCTTATCTTGCGGTGTGATGTTTCGCAATAGGGCGCTGATCGAGACCTAAAACCGCGGTAACTACACCCGATAGAGATTTAGGAATCGAGAGCGGCCCCATATAGCTGAGATGGCGATTGCCGTTTGAATCGGTGATCCAGCAGAGCTCGACTCCGAACGCCTCGTCCATCTGCTGAACGGTGCCTTTTATGCGGACGGTCCGGGTCTCCACGTTCTTTTCCTGGATCGTTAAACCGTACTGTTCCGCGAATGCACAAACAGCCGTGACGTCGTTTGGATCCGCTGAGGTAGCTTCTTTAGCAGTAGGTTTCGAAGCTCCCGACCCTGAGCTTCTGCGAAGAATCAGCGAGGCAGTTACCTCCTGTTGCTCGGGATTAGGGATCTCCGACATCGTGTCGGACGATTTCTGTTGGGGAGTGCTCCCCGGAAGGGCAACGCGCGCGCTACTCGTAGTGCTCGATGATAGCGCATCCAACAGCGCCGTCCCGTTTGGACTTCCCAGGCCGGTGCAGGGATCCCATCCCGTTTGGGCACTGTAATAACCGAGGCCGCTGTCATCGTTATTGCCGCTGGTGATGTCGTTAAAGACCGATTCGCCGAGCGGGTAGAGCTTCGGATTAAGGAAGCCCACGTTGCTTCCGAGCTGTTGATTCATCAGTGCGACGAGGGCGGCCCAGAGAGGCGCGACGGCGCTGGTGCCGCCAACCACTTCACTTTGACCGTCGACCAAGACCTGATAACCGGTGCTTGGATCCGCGTCTCCGGCCACGTCAGGAACACCGCGGCCCACGAAATTTGTTTCCGGCTGCGCCGGAACTCCCGCGGCACTCTGATAAGACGGCAAGGCGAAAACGTTACTGACTCCGCCGCCGGTGGCGCCCTCGTTGTTGGCCGTCTCGTTCCACACTACTTCTGACGAGATGCTGCTGCCCGAGCCTGTCAATGTGGTGCCGCCGCAAGCCAGAGCGTAGGGGCTCGAAGCAGGGAAGTCTACGTGCAGGTTCCCATCGGTTTCCCCGTCGCTCGAGCCGTTATCGCCGGCTGCAATTGTAACTGTAACTCCCAGCGTTGACGCGTCCTCGAGCGCCCCGTTCATGGCGGTCTGCGATTGCGCGGTCCAGGAATCCTCGGGTCCACCCCAACTGATGGATACAACCGACGGGTTGCGGGTGGTATCGTGAACCGCGTCCGTGATCGCATCAATGAAACCTTGATCTGTATTCGGAGTGAAATAAACGGCGATGTTCGCCCCGCTCGCAATGGAGCCGGCAACTTCGATGTCCAGCATTACTTCAGCATCAGCGTCGGATCCCGGCGAATTTTGTCCTCCGTCCACGGAAACCGCAGTGACATTCGGCTCATTAATTCCCAGTCCGCTGAAATAAGTCTGGAGGTCGGTTGTGCTGTATCCTCCACCCAATTCAATAATTGCGATGGTTTGACCGGAGCCCGTCACGCCTGTAGGGAAGTTATAGAGCTCGGCTACTTGCGGAGGCGTGTAGGATGTGGCTAGCGCGCGTGCTTGAATCCGTGTTCTGCGCATGTGCGGTTTGGCGATCGGGCGCGTGTCAAGACCTAACACCGCGACAACCAGACCCTGCAATTCCGTCGGAATACTCAACGAGCCGCTTCGTCCGCGGAAGTTGTGTCCCGTGCTCTCAACCTTGTAACAGACGAACTCCACTTCGAACGCCTTGGCCATTGCGGCGGCGCTTCCGGTCAATACAACGCGGCGCTTTCGGGCGCTGCTCTCGACCACCGTCAATTGAAATTGATGCGCGAATTTTTCGACTAGCGCGATATCGTTTGGATCAGCCCCGTGCCGCTGGATAAATTGTTCCCGCGTGAGATGAGCCGGAGCTCCATTCCCAGTTGCGACCGCAGGGGCAGCGCCCTTTCGCCGCAGTACGATGGTTACGCGAACCGTTTCAGCCGGATCGACCGTACCAACCTTTTGTGAACCGCGGAGTGGTTTCCTTTCACTCCCCGGCAGCGTAATTCTTTTTTCGAAAGCCATTAATTCGTGGTGCTCCTTTTTGAGCTTGGCAGGACCAGTGTATCGCGTGCTTGAGGGCCGTCGGCAGTGACGCGCATGTCAGGCTGGTAGAAGACCGGCATGGAAGTCACTGAAGGCTCTCTCGTAAGGCGATTCAGCCTGAAGCGCGTCGGGAACGCTCACTCGGAACGGATTGTGGATTACGTCGCCACCGAAGAGCCGTTGGAGATCCGCGCCACGTACTGGTTCAAGGGCTCGCAGATATCCGATAGTGTTGCGGTCACGATGCGGACGCCCGGTCACGACCGCGAGCTTGCAGTGGGCTTTCTGCTCTCCGAAGGGGTGATCAGCGCTCGTGAGCAAATCATCGATGTATGGCCGCTGGGCGGCGCACCTTCGAACGAAGTTGTCGTGGAAGTATCTAAGGATGTCGATTTGGAAGGCTGGAGGCTGGCCCGAAATAGTTTGATCCACGCGAGCTGCGGAATATGCGGGAAACGAACCCGCGACGCAATTGCGCAGGAAATCCCGCATCATGTCGCAGATGAGATGCGACTGGAGGCGTCGCTGATTTTGAAACTTCCTTCACTCCTTCGAGAGGGGCAAGACGGCTTCGCGCAAACGGGCGGATTGCACGCCGCGGCGCTGGTGAGCCATACAGGAAAGATCGAAGCCGTTTTCGAAGACATAGGACGGCATAACGCACTCGACAAGTTGATCGGTCACTCGGTGCTGAGCGGGCGGATTCCGTGGCGCGACAAGCTAATATTGTTGAGCAGCCGCAGCAGTTTTGAGCTGATCCAGAAGACGCTGATGGCGGGCGCACCCGTTCTGGTCACTGTCGGCGGCCCTTCCAGCCTGGCAATTGAGACTGCGCGTGAACATGGAATCACGCTGATCGGGTTTGTTCGCGAAGGCCGTTTCAATATTTACTCGGGCGAGTGGCGGATACACTCGTAACAACGTGAAGCTGCGCTTCCGCGAAAACAGTTTGCGTCTGCGCCTGAACCGGCACGAAGTGGAAGCTCTAGCGAGAGGGGCGACTCTCGAAGAACGAATTCAGTTTCCCGGGGATGCGCGGATTTTGTATCTTCTCGAGACCACGGCAAAGCTGAAAGCGGAAGCTTGGTTCCGGGACGGGGTGATTGGCGTTTCTGCCCCCGAAACGCAAGTCAAAGAGTGGGCGGCCGGGGAATCCATCGGAATGTATTTCGAGCTTCCCGCCAGTGCATCGCTTTTGCGAATTGCTATTGAAAAGGATCTGGAGTGTGTTGACGGTCTCGCCGAAGAACGGGATCCGGATGCTTTCCCGCGCGTCCATTCGTGCATATCATCTAAGTAGTTGAATCACGTGCAACGAGCCGGCAAGCTTCTACTTCGCGCGGGCGGCCTTCTTATAGGCGGCTTGGCGCTGGTCCCGAGTTTGCTGTTCTGCGCTCAGGATGCAAGCGCGCCCAATGCGGCCGAGATAATCAAAAGGTCCGTCGCGGCGAACTCGTCCGATTGGAAGGCGCAACCCAACTACTCATATCGGGAGCGCGATACCAAGAGCAAAGTAGATGAAGAGGGGCAGACGAAATTCGAGCAGTCCAGGACTTATGAAGTACTCATGCTGGGGGGCTCTCCTTACAACCGCGTGATTGCGGTTGATAACGAGCCTCTGACCGGGGTGCAGGAACAACAGGAACAAATTAAATTGAACCGGGAGATCCAGCGCCGCCATGATGAATCCGCCAGCGCGGAGCAAGCTCGGTTATTGAAATATCAGAACGAGCGCGCAGATGAGCGAGTGCTCATGCAGCAGATGGTGAAAGCTTTCAATTTTAGACTGGATCGCCGGGAAAACGTGGATGGCTTCGATTGTTATCTCCTGACTGCGACGCCCAATGCCGAGTATCGCCCTCCCGTGCAGAAGGCCAAAGTCTTGACCGGTATGAAGGGGCGTCTCTGGATCGACACAGCGCATTTTCACTGGGTTAAGGTTGAGGCAGAGGTAACCCAAGCGGTTGAATTCGGCCTGTTCATCGCAAAAGTGAAGCCGGGCACAAGGTTTGAGCTGGATCAAGCGCCGGTTGGAGATGTTTGGCTGCCGAAGCGGTTTACTCAAACTGTGAATGCAAGCCTTTTCGGGTTTTACGGTATGCGAAGCCAGGAAGAAGACGATTATTCCGATTACCGCCCGGCCACGCTTAACGCCGGTTTGCCGGTACACGGCAACTAATCACGCGCGCCTATTGCCGATGGACGTCGCGATGGCTTTTCTTGACTGTGAAGCCGGCGTTCTTGAGCCGCTTGTGTATTTCACCGGCGATCAACACTGAGCGATGCTGGCCGCCCGTGCAGCCGAAGGAAATCGTCAGATAACTTTTGCCCTCGCTGATGTAGTGCGGCAAAAGGTAGATCAACAGCTCAGAGATTCGATTGATGAATTCCCGTGTCTGAGGAAAAGAGCGTATATACTTGGCTACGCTCGGATGGCGGCCGCTGAGGTTCTTGAATTCCGGAATGTAGTTCGGATTCGGCAAGAACCGGACGTCGAAAACCAGATCGCTATCGGGCGGCACGCCATGCCGGAATCCGAAGCTGTTCACGTACACGACAATGTTGCTTGCATTGGAGTTTTCTTGCAGTTTTCCGGAGATTAGGCCGCGAAGCTCATGAACGTTCAGTTTCGAGGTATCGATAAAGAGATCGGCGAGTTGACGAATCGGCGCAAGCTGATCGCGTTCGTGGCGGAGGCTGCTCATGACGGTGGATTCTCCGCCGAGCGGATGCGGTCGGCGCGTTTCGCTGAAGCGCCTTTGTAAAACCTCGTCATCGGCATCCAGAAACAACAGAATTACATTCAGGCGCTTCTTCAAATCCTGATATATCTTCGGAAACTGCTGAAGGGCCTCGCCTTCGCGAATATCAATGATCAGCGCGGCCCGTTTTGCATTTTTTGAATCTCGGGTGAGATCGGCAAAGGTCGGCAACAAGGCAATCGGCAGGTTGTCTACCGAGTAAAACCCTAAATCCTCGAACGCGTTTAAGACGGTCCCTTTCCCGGAACC
>JBAUUG010000459.1:0-11092 GCA_049582585.1 Bryobacteraceae bacterium
GCCAATCTCCCGGATGTTCCGTATGTTGGCGGGATCCCGGTTGAAGTAACTAAATTCGCTGACGATCGCGCGAAGCTCGCCGATGTCACCGCTACGCACGATCTCTCTCGCTCTGACCCATTGGGGATGCGTCCGCACCATGAAGGCTTCGCCGATCTTCACTCCCGTGGCGTCTCTGACCTTGACCAACTCCGCCGCTTCTTTCGAGGTGAGTGAAATCGGCTTCTCACATAAAACGTGCTTCCCGGCGCGGGCCGCTTTAATGGACCAGGGTACGTGCAAATGATTCGGCAACGGATTGTAAATAGCATCCACTTGCGGATCGGCCAGAAGCTCCTCGTAAGAGCCGTAAGCATTGGAAATATTAAGCTGGGCCGCAGCGAAACGGGCTCGGCTGAACTCTCGGGAAGCGATGGCGACGACCTCCGTTCGCCGGCCTTTCTTCATCGCTGGAATTACTTTCTTGGTCGCGATGGCAGCGGCGCCCAGCACGCCCCAGCGGACTTTGGAAGACATGCCTCTGAGTGTCGCACGCGCCTGTTACATTGAACCTTGAAACTCTACGACATCGATCCAGGTCCGGAATGCCCGGAAATCGTGCGGGCGATCATCGAGATTCCGAAGAACTCTGCCAACAAATACGAATATGACGGCGAGCTGGGCGTCTTTCGGCTGGATCGCGCGTTGTATTCGCCTATGCACTATCCGGGCGATTATGGATTTATCCCCGGCACTTTAGCTGAAGACGGCGACCCGCTGGACGTGCTTACCCTCGTCGACGAGCCCAGCTTCACGGGCTGCCTCATCGAGGTGCGGCCGGTTGGCATCCTGCACATGATTGACGAAAAGCAGGAGGATCAGAAAGTTTTAGCGGTCCCGAACGGGAATCCCCGCTTTGACAGCGTCCATACCATGGATCAGGTTTTCCCGCACGTGCGTAAGGAGATCGAATATTTCTTCTCCATTTATAAGGAGCTGCAGGGCGAGACAACCAAAATGAAAGGCTGGGGCGGACCGCCGGAAGCCCGCAAAGCGATCGCAAAGAGCCGCCAGGCTTACCTGGATCAGCGGACCAGCGCTACGCTTCAGACGTAGTCACCGCCGCCGGAGTTGTCGTCGAATCCGCTTCCGTCGTCCACGTTCGAAACATCGTCATACTGCGCCGAATCGTCAACCTGGCCCGAGTCATCCACGTTTTGCATATCATCGTTCCGCACATCGTCGTCGGCGCTCGCAAGCCGATCGTCGCCGCGTCCTGCATCCTGTGGTGAATCGTAATAGTTATTGACCACGGTTTCTTCGCCCGGAGCTCCTCCACCCATGAAGCCGCTTCCTCCAAAGCCCCCGAATCCACCGCCGCCGTAACCCGGATGAGAAAACAGTGAGTTTATGGCTTCAAACGCCAGCGCGCCCGCTGCCACGCCTGCCGCCGTCTGAGCCGCGCCGCGCAAGAAACTCGGCGCACCGCTCGGATTAGAGTACCCGGGCGACGGCGGCGCATACGGCGCATATTGAGGAGGCGGAGGAGGAGCCGCGTATCCGGAACTCCGGTACGATCCTTGCGATTGCCCCAAGAAACTCGATCCGGATGAGACCTGCGCAGGTTGCGAGGATCGCTGTTGCAGTTCCTGTATCTGCTGTTGCGCGTGCTGAAGGGCGAGGTTTTGAATGATCACCGTTTGCGTCATGAGATATAACGCATCGGGCCGCGACCCTATCTTCGTGCGGATGAATTCTTCGGCTTCGGCATCCTTCGGCGGAGCAGGCGTCTGCGCGATTTTATCCGCCAAGTCGGTGAGCATTGCACGTTCGTCTGGTGTCATAAGCGGTTCCTCCTAATAAGACGCAGAAGTCATGCCGATTGTTCATCTACCCGTTCCGGGAAGTAAAATTCGATTAGGAGACCACCATGTTGCTGGAAGCCATCCCGTCCGTCGAGCTTGAGATAAATCCCTGGGAATCAGCCGCTCATCGTTTCGATGAAGCCGCGGAACTGCTGAGACTCGATGACGGAATGCGCAAAGTGTTGCGAAAGCCCGCCATGGAACTCACCGTAAACATCCCAGTAGTACTGGATGATGGGCGGATTGAGGTGTTTACCGGATATCGCGTGCAGCATTCGATTGCGCGAGGGCCATCGAAGGGCGGAATCCGATTTGCGCCGGATGTATCGCTCGACGAAATGCGGGCGCTCGCGGCTTGGATGACCTGGAAGTGCGCGGTTGTCAACATTCCGTTCGGCGGCGGCAAAGGCGGCGTCATTTGCGAGCCGCAACTGTTGAGTGAAGGTGAATTAGAACGGATCACCCGCCGCTACACCGCCGAGATTTTCGAATTTATCGGACCCGAGCGCGACGTTCCCGCGCCGGACGTGAATACGAACGAGCAGACCATGGCCTGGATCATGGATACCTACTCCATGCATAAGCGGCACACAGTCACGGCGGTGGTTACCGGGAAGCCGCTCGAGCTCGGAGGCTCCTTAGGCCGTCCCGAGGCGACCGGCCGGGGCTGCATGATCGTCACCATGCAAGCCATGAAGCGCTTCGGACTGTCGATGGAAAACACCCGCGTGATCATTCAGGGGTTCGGAAATGTAGGGGGGATGGCCGCTCGGCTGATGACCCGAAACGGTTTCAAGGTCACCTCGATTATTGAATATGATGGCGCGGTTTATAATCCGCATGGACTGGATATAGAGGCGCTGATGGACCATCGGCGCGAAACCGGATCCATTACCGGTTTTGCTGAAGCTGAGGCAGTGGATAAGGATGAAGCGATGCTGATGGATTGCGACGTCCTGATTCCGGCGGCACGGGAAAATGTGATTACTTCCGGCAACGCGGACCGAATCAAGGCCAAGATCCTGTGCGAGGGAGCGAATGGTCCGACTACCTTCCTGGCGGATTCCATTCTCAGCGAGAAGAAGGTATTTGTGATACCGGACATTTTGGCGAATGCGGGCGGCGTTACGGTTTCTTACTTCGAATGGGTCCAGGACCGCCAGGGATATTTCTGGAGCGAGAGGCGCGTGAACGAGCAGCTCGAAGACATCATGGTTGCGAGTTTCAATGACGTAACCGGCTATGCCGAGAAGCACAGCGTGAACAATCGCACGGCAGCATACATGCTGGCGCTCGACCGGGTTGCGAGCGCGATTCGGCGGCGGGGCTTGTACGCGTAGATCGCTATTGGAGTGGGTTGATCCAGCGAAGGCCGGAGAAGCGGCTGAAATCCTTGTCTGTCGAGGCGAGCGTGGCGCTATTCTCGATTGCGAGGGCGGCGAGTACGGCATCGCTCAACATCGGGCCACCGGCTTGGCCATCTATTACACATCGCTCTAAGATCTGGAGGTGCCGGCGCCCAGGCTCAACCAAAAGTACGCCCGGCTGTGCGAGCCATTCGTTCACAACCCCAAACGCTTCGGATGAGCTCGCCGTGGGTAATATCCTCAAGCGGCGATCGCTAGCGATGCGAAGAAAAGCCCAAATGGTTGGCCACGTCAACCCGATCAACTCGGATTCGCTGAAAAGCTTGTTTAGCCAATTCTTCATTGCGCGATGCTGCGGGGCGGCCCGGTTGCTGGCATAGAGAAGGATATTGACATCCAGAAGAATCACTTGTGCTCCGGGCCATCAAGATAGTCGAGCAACGCCGCTGTGCAATCGTAGTTCAAATCTGGACGGAGGCCAATTTTAAACGGCTTAACCTTAAACTTTCGGTCAGAGAGCTGATTTAGCGGCCTCAGCAAGGCCGTTCGAAGCAGATCGTTGAGTGTCTGACGAAACGAACTGCGGCGTGCGCGGCTTTCCTCCTTCAGCCGCTCCAGAACGTCTTCATCTAAGGTCACAGTAGTTCTGATGCTCATGATGAGTAGATAGTAGCATCATAAGCATCAAGAGCCAAACCGACAAAATCTCGGCGGGTGAGTTTCGCGCGACCGAGCTGAACGCCCATGAGTTAATCCCCACGCCCGAGACGACGGCGCAACTGATTAGCGGAAACGGCTTTAAGATCACCCCGATTATGGAATATGATGGCGCGGTCCATAATCCGCATGGACTGAATATAGAACCGCTGATGGACCATCGCCGGAAACCGGATCCATTACCGGGTTTGCTGAAGCTGAGGCCGTGGATAAGGATGATGACGTAACCGGCTATGCGGAGAAGCACAGCGTGAACGATTCGCACAGCGCCGAGAAGATGAGGGATTGAAATCGCATTGCATCTGCAATAGGCGTTTACGGGGGCCTATTTGAAATGAGCCGTTCATCTGACCCGGGCAGAGTAATAAGAAGCGAACATTCCCGAAAGCGGGAGTACAGCGGCACCGGACAGTTCAGGACAAAACAGACAAGAGAAGATGCCTCAGCTCGACCGGAACGGACGACCGGCTGTGCGCGGTAACGAAGGAGTGCGGCGGTACGAGGTCGCGAGACCGGCTGAGATCGCACGCAAGCAGCGTGGCGTCTGCTTGAATCTTCCCTTTCACAGCAGAGAACGCGAACGGCATGTCGCCGTCCATTACATAACCGATCATCCCGCCCACGGGCAAATCGGGTGCGTACTGCCCAGTCACAAAGCGCAGCATTCCTTTCCGGACGTATTCGTTCGCGAGCGAATCCCGCTGTCCATCCTTGTCTAGCACGTTCAACCGTTTGCATTCGATCGCTAGACAGAGATTGTCGCGCCCAACCCAAAATAAAATCGCGATGTCGAGATAACCCTGCGGGCCGCAGTCAGGGTCCGGATCGTCTTCAAGCAGTTCTCTTTGCGATTCGACCTGTAGGAACGAATCGCGGATCCGGTCATCGCGGCGAATCCATCGGACGAGTCGGCGGGTGATGTAATTTTCCGTTCGTCGCGCCTTCAGGCTCGTGCGGCACAGGGGCCAGATACTCTCGATGACGGCTGCCACCGTTCCATGCGCATCGAGCAACGCGACGGCCCAGCGCTCGGAATCACCAATGATCGCCATTGCCAGTTCCGGTCATCACTTTCCGCCTGTGCTGAAGAAGCAAATCGCCGGCAATTTCATCGGCGTCATTCAATGCGGCGATACGCAACCAGAAACGGGTATCGGGAGGTTTGACCAGGAACAAAGCATCGTCCAAAAAGATCTTGAAATCAGGGCGGAGCTGGACATTGTGAGAGGAACCGACCGGCAGACTGGCCATTACTCTTTCCAGCGCTCTCGTCATCGCTTCCGGCCGCCTTTCAACCTCAACCGTTGGCCCCGACTGCTTCCCGCTCAGGCTCAGCTCTACCAGGGACCATTCCCGTGCGCCTTCAAGAAGTCGGGCCTGAACCGTCCCATTCACCCAACGATCAAGCGTGGTGGCAATCGTCAAGGCATATTTCGTTCGTTCCCCTTCCGTACTCTCTTTGAGAAGCGGTGTCAATGCTCCGCGATGCGGCTGGACGCTGGGAACAATGTTTCGCACGGTCTCGTCTACGACGATGCGCTCGTCGTCTGTCAGGCCGTAGTAATCACAAACCAGCCGATTCGCCTCTTCGATATAGACGTCCATCCAATCCGTGGCGACAAGGAGCTCGTCTTTTCTAGCGAGCAGCGTGTCAATTATTCGGATGATTTCCTGTTCTGCGCGCCTTGCCTGATTCGGGTCACTCAGGTCCTCTGGCGCTGGGAACGGCAAAGTCAGCAACTGTCGTTGATGTACTTCGGGGCGCTCCGCACCGAGACTCGCTGTGGTGTGGAAATAGAACCACCCAGCCAAACGGCTATTCAGAATGGCGGTCAGTAGCTTCGCTCGCGTCTCCTGTCCTTTCGGAAAGCGAATGGATTGAATGGAGTGTCGAAACGAAAGTCCTTGTTCAACGTAGGCCGCGCGTAGAACGCCCTCTTGCTGCTGAATTCCCTTGATAACCAGGATATGTGGACCTGCGTACCCCATTGAAAATCCGGCGCGTCTTACTTCGGTCGTAGGCCACGGCGGCGCGTCAATGGTTGGGATGACCCAAGGTCGAAATTGCTCTGTTTCGAGAAAGGGATAATCTGGCAGCAATGGATTGTCAGTAAACCCATGGCGGAGGCCTCTGTCGCGCTTCCGGTGTAGCTCTTGGAAGCCCTGCCCAATCATCCACTGGTCCGCTGTCGACAGACGTCTACGCCCTTGATGATAGGTTTGGATGAACCGCCCCAGCCCAGGCAGGTCGGTGAGCCAACTCAGCAGTTTGAGATCACGGCCAGTCGCCCACATTCGCCGTTTCCAGAACTGCGGCTCGCGCCTGGCCGTCGAAGCCGAGACGCGCGATTGATCGAGACTGGCAATCGTTAACAGGCGCGCTGAACTCAGCAGCCGATTTGCCTTGGGCACCCAATAATCGAATCGGTACTCTCGGCCAAGCTTCTCGGCCACACGATAGATAACGAGCACGGTCGGGCGGTCTGCGCCTTCGAACAGCTGAAATCGGAGATCGGCAAAATTCACCACTCGCACAAGCTCGACCTCGTCGCTCCATCGGGCGCGTGCGTTGTTGGTCTCCCGATTGTGGTTGAGAAAAATTCCCATCGCGGGCAGCAACAGGGCCGCCCTTCCGTCGCGCGCTAAATGCTGCTGCGATTTCCAGAGAAACGCCCAAGCCAGTTCTAGGCCCGGCATGGGATAGCCGTGACCCTCGCACCACTGCTGGGCGGTACGCACAGCATCCTCTTTCTTGCTGACCCATGGCGGGTTGCCAATGATCAGATCGAACGGCGCATCGTCCGTCGGCTTTGTTTCAAAATAGTCCTGTGTCCGAAGATTTCTGCCGAACAACTCAGGCAGAACTTTACCCTGCTCCATGAGCGCCTTAATGGCGGGCGGATACACCTGCTCGAGCAAAGCGACATACAGTGAAAAAACTCCGATTCGCACCGCAGCTGGCTGCTTGTCCCACCCGTGCAGGCTGGCCAGTAATCCTTTCAGCAACTCCCAGTCGGGCTCCTGTCCCGGATGCCGACTGCGCCAGTCTTCCACCAGCCGTTGGAAGAGGCGTACCAGGAAGATGGCCGATCCGCAGGCCGGATCGAGAATCCGCAAAGGCTCTTGATCGATCCGCTGGCCGATTTCCTGCCAAGCCAGATCCACCGTGAGGTCTGCGACAAAGCGCGGGGTGTAATAGGCACCAATAGCGCGCCGCTGCTCGTCGCTGTCGTTCAGAAAGCGATCATAGATCGCGCTGATCAGCTCGACCGGGATAAATTCGAAGCTGTAGGGCCAGAACCGGCCCTGACCGGATTCGAGCCTGACCAGACCTGACCGGAACGTGGCGAGGACCCCCAGGTGATCGGGAGCAAGCGGAGCGGACGGCATGTCCGGGTCGAAGCTCGAAGGCGCATGAAAGATGTCGCCATTGAAACTCTTCCGCAAGGCAGCAAACAACAGGTCGAGCAGTGGGACATCGCGCCGTTCGAGAACAGCGGCCCACGAATCGACGTTCTCACCTGATAAAGCAGCCTCGTAATACTCCGGTTCAATGATGCCCCGGTCCTCGAGATAGGCGATGAAGATCGTTTGCAGCAACAGCGCTCGCGACGCATCCGCCGAGAGGCCTTCTTTGAATAAGAGCTTGTGCGTCATCCGGAGATTCTCGAGAAGTGTCGTGTCGACCCGGCTCCGTTTGTCGAACGCGTCCCCATGCTGCTCGAAATACCGGCCCGATTCGACGCTGTTAATTAATTCCGCCCCACGGAGGGCGGCGAGCGCGTCGCTCGTCAGCTCCAATACCTCGACGAGGCGTTTGTCGCGGCCTCGGGTCGGCTGACCTTCTCGCGCGACCGGACGCCGCCACAGCGAATATACGCGGACCACATTGGTTGCGAGGACTACGAGGAGGCTAGCCAGTCCCTGGTTCCAAAGCGCCTTATGTACGCGGTCGATCTCGTTCTGTTCGAAGTCGTCGCTAATCAAGAACGCAACGGTCGGTACCGTTCCGATGGACAAGTACGCACTGACGCCGACAGCGAAGCCGGCGCGCATGGCTCCGGCGTGTGCAATTCCATGTACCTCCGGGGAGAGGAACAGATCGGGCGTGCCGATCCGATCCGACAGACCAAACAACGCAAGCCACGAGGGCGGCGAAGTGGCCGACGTCTGGATCATGTTCCCTCCGCTGCGCCTGAGAATGGCCTTTCCGGAACCGCTGCCGGTAGCCGCATCGTACTCGGTTGAGAACGCGCCGGCTTTTTCTTTACCAGTGGCTTGTTTTGATCGGCGTAGCCGGGTTTGTTGAGCGAGATCGCAATGGGCAGATGATCGTTTACTGAATGGACGAGGTTCTGTCGCGTTCCGAGATATTTCTGAGTGGTTTGCGCTGACGAGTGGCCGAGTAAGAGTTGAATCTGCTCAAGTGCGCCGCCGGCGGTGTGGCAGAGTTTGGCGCAAGTCCGTCGCAGATCATGAGGTGCAAGGCCGGGCTTGCGGATGCGGGCGCCGTACTCCCGCGTGATCGACCAAACGACATCGTCGGTGATGTGCTCGCCCCAGACTCGCCCGCCCTTATTCACCGCCCTAAAAACGGTGCCTTCGGCAATCGCTGCGGCGCTCATCCAGTCATCGACGAGGACCTTGGCCCAAGCCGGGACCGGAACCGTCCGCACTCGTTTGCCCCTTCCCACGATATCCATGAGCACCCAGCGGGCATCCCGCATCACAAAATGATGCACGTGCAAATGCGTCAGTTCGGCACGTTGCAAAGCGCACCCAATCAAAAGGCCGAGAATCGCGCGGTCGCGCACGCCTTTCAGGCTCGACTGATCCGGCACGGCAAGCAGCGCCGAAGCCTCTTCCGGAGTCAACCAGTTCCCTGTCCTGACCCCGTACTGGCGAACTCCGGGAATCCCGATAATCGCACTCGCGATCTCACGATCGATAAATCCATTCTCGGCCGCCTCATCAGCGACTCTGCGAATCGCGCTGAGATACACGTTGATCGAAGATGGTGACAGTTTCGACTGCTCGAGCCAGGTGCGGTAGCGTTGGACGGTGGTGCTGTGGAAGTCCGGCCAGGCCTCCCCACGCAACCAGCGAGCGAAAGAGTTGAGCCCGGCTTCGTAACTCAGCCTGGTTCGCGGTGAAGTCACGGCATGGAGAAGCAGCTCTTTGAGCGCTTGCCATCCCAATTCGGGGTCTCGCCAGACACGACGCCGCCCAGTAATCGGTACGAGGTCCTGCTGTGTAGGCGACTCCCTCACGAAACCGCCCTTTCGGAAAACGCGAGTAGGAGTTGCCCACGCGTGCCAGCGTGAAGCTCCGCCCATAATCGGGCGACGAACTCTGGAAGCCACCATCGGATGGCACTCAGCCGGTGCACACGTATACGGCGAGTTGCATAGGCCAGCACTTCGAAGCCCTTTAAAGCAGGCATCCGGCGATGAACGGGGAGGTGCAGCGAGGCTGCGCAACTGCCGCACGCGTGACGATCGCTGTCGAGAACCGCTTCGGGCAGGTCGCCAAAAGTGGTGAGCGAGAGTCGCCGCCGATAGCAATCGCGCCACAGCCCCTGTCGAGCGGGAGAGCCCTCGCGCCATGGGCAAGATTGCACGACCTGGAATAGACGTCCAATGCGTCGCAGCCGCGATGCGGCCACTGCGTGGAGCCGGAACGCTTTCGGAGCGTACGCGAGCAAGCACAACGATAACACGTTTTAATGAACATTATCGCAAGCAATTGTTTAGTGCTGAATCACAACCCTCCCTCGAACGGCAACACCGGTCGGCGAGCATCATCCCGCATCGTCGCTAGGGGTACTAAGCGGGTACGTACGGACCGTCGCAATACCGAAAGCGTCATTTAGATACGAAACGGCAACTCGGCATCCTGTGCATCAACAGCAAAAATCCAAAAATTCAGCTACGATATTGACTTCTACTGAATGACTCCGGAGCCCTCCACGCCCCTCATGCGGCAGTACCAAGCCGCAAAGAAACAGGTCCCGGGCGCGCTCCTGCTGTTCCGCCTCGGCGATTTCTATGAGCTTTTCCACGAGGACGCCGTCACGGCCGCCCGCGAGCTCGAAATTACTCTCACCTCACGCAACAAAGAACGCGGCGAACCCGTGCCCATGTGCGGAGTTCCCTATCACGCCGCCGACAGCTACATCTCGCGATTGATCCAGCGCGGCTATCGCGTTGCAATCTGCGAGCAAATGGAAGAAGCCGGACCCGGCAAGAAGCTGGTCCGTCGCGAAATCACCCGCGTGGTTACGCCGGGCACGGCAACGGATTCAAGCCTCCTCCGATCTCACGAAAACAACTATCTTGCGGGCGTCTTCACCAAGGCAGCGCGTTGCGGACTTGCCTACGCCGATATCTCAACCGGCGAGTTTCGAGCGACCGAGTTGAACACTGACGACTTAATTCCCACGCTCGAGACTTTGAACATTCGCGAAGTGCTCCATCCGGACGGCCAACCGCCGGGTGCGGCGTGCCTCGAAACACCTCTCGACGCCTGGGTCTTCGGCGGCGATTACGCAGGCAGGCAAATTCTCGAGAATTTCAAGCTGTTGTCGCTGGATGGCTGCGGGTTGGGCGATAAGCCGCTTGCAGCCGCGGCTGCGGGCGCGGTTCTTCACTACCTGCGCGAGACGCAGAAATCCGCCCTCGATCATCTCAACCGGCCCGCCTTCTACCAGCGTCACGACCACATGGTGCTCGATGCCGCGACGGTTCGCAATCTCGAGTTGATCGAGCCGCTCTTCGCGGGAGAAAGCCGCGACGCCACGCTCATCCACGTCCTGGATAAAACGTGCACCGGCATGGGTGGACGCTTATTGCGGCAACGGCTCCTGAACCCTTCCTGCGATGCCGCGGAGATTGAAAACCGCCTGGACGCGGTTGCAGAACTCAGCGCCAAAGTGATCCTTCGCGGCGACCTTCGCAAGGCGCTGGCCGGCATCCAGGATTTAGAGAGGCTGCTGGCGAAAGTGACACTTGGCACTGCAGGTCCGCGCGAGCTGCTGGCGCTGGGACGGTCGCTTGCTCAGCTTCCCAAGATCGCGAACATAGCGATCCAGTTCGAAAGCCCCGCGCTGCGCGGCGAGATTGACCTCGTGGCGGAAGTCCGTGAGAAAATCCTCACCGCAATCTC
>JBAUUG010000460.1:0-1521 GCA_049582585.1 Bryobacteraceae bacterium
GATCAACACCCACGGTGGCACCGCCAATGCGGCGGGAAAGATGCACTCCCAAAGGATTACTGCCCAGCAGGAAACAAGAGAAAGAGAGTCCGACTTGCGCAGATACGACGCCAGTCGTGGGCTCCCAAATGTTTCCGTCGACAGAACCCTGGCCAATGCCTCTCCTCGTACCCATTGAACTCCAGCAGCCGTATAGGCGCCGGATGAGAAATATGAGAGACACAGATTCGCAGCCAGGAAGAAGCAGGCCGGGGCTGATGCCCTGCCCTCAGGCAGGATAAAGCCAGCACCTGCTGCAACCAAGACGACCAAGATCATTTGGTCTGATCCGTCGATCGCGATCTCGATCCGCTTCATTATCAACAGCTGCGTAACAATCGCGATCAGGATTGCCGGTGCGATCGTCGGGCGAGCGATTAGCAGAACACTGGACACGCCGTCCACCGTAAGCACAGCTGGAAAATACCTGAGGTTAACCTTATCCGCGGCGGCTCCGGTCGTTTGGATCACCGATCCCCTGGTCTTTCGCACGGGCTGAGAGACGGTAAAATCCAACAGTCCGCCGGGCCTAAACTGCCGCCACCTCACCAGATATTCGGCCAGCGATACCAGTCGCGCCACACATACCATCTGCACCCCGAGCCCCAACGCCGTTACGGAACTCATCATTTATCGGCAATCGTCACCCGAGCCGGGGGCGCCGGTGAACTGGCGATCGGAAGATGGTCCGAGGCTTCGACAACTCTGAATCCGGCGAGCCGCCGGGATCTGAAGGTACGAAGTCGATTCGGAACTGGACGTCGCTGTCGGGATCGTTGACCTGATCAGTAACGTGCGTCAGCAGTAGCAAGTATGGCGCGGAAATCATCAGCTTCGCGAGATTCGACTGCGACGCCCTCCCGGACTTCGTGATTTGCGTGCAGCAGTGAAGCAGAACGTGTTTCGCCCGCCGATTTGGATAGATCAGCAACTGCATAGTTCGCCGCCCGCCCAGGCCTTCTAGCCTGCGCCATTCGGTCCACTGATGGGCGTTGCCCATCTGCCGTAACGAGCGGTAGAAGACGGCAACGTCGCCTTGTGGCGGCTTGGGTGCGAAGAAATGCCAGGCGGGGATGAAATGACCAAGCACGCCGAGATAGCGCCTCTTTCGTAGCGGAAACCCTGGGACTTGGACAGCCACAATGGACAGGAACCAGACGCAAAATACGGCAGAAAGGACGACAGTCACCTGTTGGGCACCCCCTTCATGTGCGCGCCGTTCGCTCTCGTGAACTTAGGGAAACCTGTCGAAGAGATAGGTTCGACTATCTGTCCCTCCGACCGACACCGAGCCGGCGACGAATATGCGCCCGGGCAATGACCAATTCCTGTGCACTTGGGGCTACTCCACGGCGCAACGAGTAGACGACCGCCTCCTTGAGGGCGGAAGCGATTTGCCCGGGATCTGGGTCTGAGGGATTCTCGCGCACCAGGACGATTAGATCGACAACGATGTCGGCCAGCACATCCCATACGTAGTCC
>JBAUUG010000461.1:0-15186 GCA_049582585.1 Bryobacteraceae bacterium
GCCGTATCCTCCGTGAATTTGCAGAGCTTGATCGGCGGCTTTCACGGCCATTTCGGAAGCAAATAGCTTCGCCATTGCCGATTCTTTTGTCACGCGCTTTCCGGCGTCCTTCCTGGCGCCCGCGCAATAAATGAGCCAGCGCGCAGCCTCGATATCCGTGGCCATGATCGCAAGCTTGTCCTGGATGGCTTGAAACTCGGAAATAAACCGGCCAAACTGCTTGCGCTGTTTGGAATATTTAAGCGCCGCCTCGAACGCCCCTTGCGCAATGCCGAGCGCCAGAGCGGCAATCGAAATACGTCCGCCGTCGAGAATGCGCAGGCTATCCACGAATCCTTCGCCTGGCTTACCAAGAAGCTGAGATTCAGGCAACCGGCATTCGGTGAACAGCACCTCGCCCGTCGCACTGGCTCGCATGCCGAGCTTGTTTTCTTTTTTCCCGACGCGGAATCCAGGTGCTCCTTTCTCCAGAATGAAGGCCGAGATGCCGTGCTGCGAAGCGGATCGATCCGTGACCGCCATGGCCACGCACACGTCCGCGTATTGCGCATTGGTTGTGAAAGTCTTGCCGCCGTTCAGTACCCACGCACCGTCTTTCAGGGTCGCCGTGGAGCGCGTGCCCGCCGCATCGGAGCCGGCTTCGGGCTCAGTGAGCGACCAGCAGCCGATCCATTCACCCGTCGCAAGCTTTGGAACGTATTTGTTCCGCTGCTCCTCCGTGCCGGCGAGGAAAATGTGATTCGTGCAAAGCGAATTGTGCGCGGCGATGATCAAAGCAACGCTCGGGTCCACTCGCGCCAACTCTTCGATGAGGATCGAGTACTCGATGTAACCGTAGCCGGCCCCGCCCAATTCCTCGGGAAATATCGCGCCCATCAGGCCGAGCTCGCCCGCCTTCTTGATTACTTCCAGAGGAAAGATTTGGTTCTCATCCCACTCGAGAACATGCGGCGCGATTTCCGCCTCCGCAAAATCGCGTATCGACTTTCGAAGCTGGGTCTGCTCCGCTGTGATTTCAAAGTCCATAGAATTAGCTCGCGGCCTTTCCAACTACCTGTTGAACAGCGCGCTTGGCTTCGAGAATCGACATGCGATGATCCATGATCCCCGAGAGGTCGGAATTCGCGAATGCCACGCGTCCGTACGGATTATCCCTGATCACGTCGCCAGGACCGGGCGCGCCGCCTCTTCCAAAGAAGAAACCCGGCTGCGGACTCAGGTACGCGTGGCCCCATCGATTCAGGATGATGCCCCCGATGTCGCGATTTGCATCGAATCCCGAACGCCCGAACATAGCGGTGAATTGCTCGCGGATGCGGCGCTCGTATTCGCGAAACGGCGTTGTGAGCAGCTCCGTACGTCCTCGCACCACCTGGGATTCGATCGGAAGCCCAGGGTAAGAAAACAGAATCTTCAGATTGATAACCGTCGGCGTTTCGGGATTAATCGTGGAAGGATCCGTCCCGAATGTCGCGACCTTGCGCATGGTCAGATAATTTCCGATTCCTTCAAACCACTGGCATTCCGTAAGACCCAGCTTGTAAAGAAATCGCCAGTTCCTTACCGCCACGTTTGCCATAAGGCAGGGCGAGCGATGGAATTGCGCATAAGCATCGCGGCAAACGGCGGGAAGATCGCGAACGATGTGCTTGGTGGTCCAACTTCCGCCGGCCATTACAACACTCTTCGCCTCAGTGCGGTACAGCTTGCCACTGTTCGTATAAAGGATCTCGACAGCTCGCGCGCGTTCGGGATTGCCCTCGTGCTTCACTGAAACCACTGTCGAACCCAGACGAATGCGCGTGGGTTGATTCTTTCGATCAAGAGCTTCAAATTGCACCCGGCCACGGCACACGCCGGCCATCGTCTCCGGCCCTGCAATCGCGCCCGGAATCAGTTTTTTAAAGATTAGGCGCGCCATTCCGGTATTGCCGCCCGGGAACATCTGCGCGCCCTGTTTGTAATTCCAGGGCAGCAGAACATCTGCTGCGTAGTCACAGTAACCGGACAATACGTCAGCTCCCAGTCCCGAGCCGCCGCCCGCGATAGGCGAGAGAAAAGTACGGATAGTCTCCGCGCTCAAGCCGTAAGTCCCCATCAGATGCTGCTCAATGGTGATACTGTCCAGATGACGGGAAGCCGCGTCGCCATGTTCTTTGGGTTGGTAACGGTGCGTGGAGAACGGCTTGCGATCGGCATCCCGCATTTGAAGCAGTTCTCGCCGGGCCTGTTCTGTTATTGGCGCCCCTTCGAGTCTTTTGCCCCACGGATCGAAAACCCAGAGACCTTCGGGATGACCAAACTTACTTCCGAAGAAGAATCCGGATGTCTTTCCACCAACCGGATACGGCGCTGTCTCAAGCGGAAGCTCGGATTGCGGTCCGACCCATTTCTGATATTGGAATTGCCTCCAATCTACGCCGATGGAATCGTAGAACTCGGCGAGATAACTGCCCGGAAGCGGCGGAAAGCAAGCCGCCGATGCCTGATGGGCAATCAGACGCCGGCCATCGACATTGAATTCGTTTCGTTTGGCTTCACCTCCGAAAATCGGGTGATTGTCGAGCACCAGACAAGTGCGTCCCGCGCCGCTCTCACGTTGAAAAAAGAGCGCTGCAGCCAATCCGCTTATTCCGCCGCCGATGATGACGCAATCGAACTGTTCGCCGGTATCGACCGCCTCAACAGGCTCTCGCTCGAACACCCGATCCCGAACCTTGTGACCATCGGTCATCACCTCATAGGTGTTGCCGTTCGAGGTCGCGTAATCGCCGATACCGCCGTAGCCCGTCCAATCGTCTTTGCCTAGCAGCTGCAACGGCGCAATCGAATCGAGCAGCATTGCGCCCGCGGCGAGCAGGGTCGAATTCAACAGATCGCGCCGTTCGATGGACGCGTTCAAGCCAAGAGCGTCGTCACCTGTCTCGTGGCGTTTCGAATCCGGCATCGAAGATGCAGTGAATCTAAACTAATTGCTTCGGCGATGGGAAGTCTTCGTAGCCGGGACGAACCTCATTGGCACTAAGGTTCCCGGTAGGGCCATAGCGGCTGCCGGCCTTAGGGGAAAATCCCGCCCGATTCCACTTCTTCTTAGTCAAATTAGTAATTAGCCGATCGGCTCTCCTTAACTCGCCTAAGTACTGTCCTTCCCGGCCGTAAACTTCGTCCCCTTCGGCAAAGCGGCCGACCTGTTTCCCTTCATAGGTAAATAAAGCATCATCCTGCCGGTAGCCGAAGCATTCTCCACCGCAAGTCCACAGCCAGTCAATCGAAGGCATGGAGCCCTCCCTGCTCTAGTGTGTCACCATTCGAGCGAGCTTTCCAGTAGCTTGTTGGGCGGCGCACGGTCTTGTCGTCTGCGTGTGAACGACATGGCGAACAATGAATTTACGGCACCCTAGGTCGCGGTAAATGATTGACTAAGCGGGATTTCTGTTGACGGGTCCAGCAAATTGGAAGTACAATAGTGACTGAACTACGGCACTTTTGCCGGACTCGTCGGCTCATCTGAAACTAAGTCGGATGATCCCGAGATGCTTTCCTTCTTAGTCAACCCAACCGAGGAGGTTGCCGTGGCCGCTCCCGCTTTCTCCACTTCTGAAGCACCGCACGCAAGTGCAAATGTGCATTTCGTTTATCAGGGATTTACGCAAGAAGGCGGCAGAAGGTGTTTCATTTTCCACGGCATCCAGGAACGTGATCCCGTCACCATCTTCTCTATCGAAGTCGATCTGGCGCTGCTTTCGAAAAACCAGGTTCTGGTTCAAGAAGGACCGATGTTTTGCCTTCAATTGTTGACGACCGCATTTCAGGCAGGCCCCTCCTATCTCGAGAAGCTCCACAAATACCAAATTGTCGGGGACGATTTCCGGTCGTTGCTGGTGGAGCGGGAAAAGCGCGCGGCGGAGAAGGCGCTCAAGAAACATCCGCGCCGGCTGATTCGAACTCCTCCACCGGTCTCGAATCTGTGGGGTTTGGGAAGACCCTCCGGAGCTGTTAAATAAAATGGCCTTCTCGGATTGCGCGGCGCGCTCGTTTACCTTCGCGTCTGTTCAGAAAAATGCGCCGGCTTCTTCGGGCGTTTACGGCCTTTCCAACGGTCGTGAGTGGGTGTTCATCGGCGAAAGTGACGACATTCGCGCACATCTTATTGAACATCTCAGCGAAAGAGGCACCCCGCTGAGCCTCCGGCATCCCACCGGATTCATGTTCGAAGTATGCGCGCCAATGGACCGGCTCGCTCGCCACGACACGCTGGTTCGCAAGTTTGAGCCGTTCTGCAATCGCCGTCTTAGTTCCAAGTAAACACCTGAGAATCGCCGTCCGCGCTGTTAAGCCAGAGCGTATGTAGTATTCTACTAATGCTGTGTATCGCACATCGTTCGAGAGTGCCTGCCGCGACGCTCTGTTCGCCCTTCGCGGCCTGCGGCGCAATCCGGCGTTTGCTCTAACATCCGTGATCTCACTGGCGCTTGGAATCGGCGTGAGCACTGCGATGTTCACTGTTCTAAATGCCGTAGCCATCCGCCCGCTTCCCTACCCGAAACCTGAACAACTCGTCTGGATCACGGAAGTATTGAAAGCCAATAGCACGGACGAAATTACGCTGACGCCCGATTTTCTCGATTGGCGCAGCGGGAATCACACATTTCAGAGCATGGCTGCGTATAATTACTACACTCGCAGCCTGACGGGCGTCGCTGAGCCGGTTGAGCTTCACACGGCGAAGGCCTCCGCCGCCCTGCTTCCTCTGCTTGGGGTCAGCCCATTGTTCGGCCGCAATTTTGAAAGACGGGAGGATTTCGCTGGTTACGAACACGTCGTGCTGCTTTCGCACTCCACTTGGCGCAATCACTTCGGGGCTGACAAGGCCATTCTGGGGAAGGCAATCCTGCTCGATGGGGAACAATACACGGTAGTTGGAGTTTTGCCCGAGCGCTTCACTTTCCCGGGTCCCGAGCAAGTCGATGCTCTCACGCCTCTGGGGAAGAACGAAGCCGGAGAGTTGGCGCGCAACGGCTCCATCCTGACGTTAGTTCACAACGTCATCGGCCGCCTGAAGCCGGGGGTGACCGGAGGCCAGGCGCGGGAAGATCTGAGCGTGATCCAATCTCACCTTCCCCTTCCTCCATTCCATCCGACCATTACCATCAAGCTGCTGCCGTTACGCGATCACCTCTTCGGCAATGCGAAATTTATCGGATTGGTTCTGGTGGCCGGCTCACTTCTTTTTCTGCTGATCGCGAGCGCTAATGTTGGCAGTCTTTCGCTCGTCCGTCTGATGCAGCGGGATCGCGAGCTCGCAATCCGAAGAGCTTTGGGCGCCGCACGCGCGCGCGTCATCGCTCAACTCCTGATTGAGAGCTCAGTCGTCGCTGTCCTGGCGTGCGGTGCCGGACTGATATTTGCCTTTTGTATTCGGGCGCTGCTCATCGCGCTCGGCCCTTATCGAACAAGCATCTATGACAGTCTTCCTTTCGACGCGCGAATCTTCATCTTTGCCGGCGCATTGCTGATCTCGACCATTCTCGCCTTCGGTCTTGTGCCTGCGCTTCGCATGAGCGACTTTCGCCTCAGCGAGGCCCTCGCGGCGGGGCAGACCTCCAGCACGGGCAGCCGTCGCAACGTGCGCCTGCTCTCGATGCTTGCGATGGCTGAGATTGCGATCGTCATCGCACTTTCCAGCAGCGCTGCTTTAGCTTTAAAGAGTTTCTGGAATATGCGCTACAAAGATCTGGGCTTTGAGCCGCAGCACGCAATCGCCGCGACCATCAACCTGAACGCGTCGCGTTTTCGTGACAAGAACCTCGAATTCGCGTTTATCGATCAATTGCTTCAGCACGCGGCAGCTATCCCCGGAGTTGAATCGGTCGGAGTCACCGTGGCATCCGAGATTCCCCCGGGCGAATGGCACGCTACCAATACCGTCAGAATTGAGGGACGCCCGCTTGAGGTCGACAGCCGGCAAAAGCCATTAGCGCGGCAACAAGAGGTAAACGCGGCATATTTCCATATTCTTCACATCCCGTTGCTCGAGGGACGCTTCCTGCGGGACTCCGATCGCGGCGGCAATCCTCCCGTAATTGTGGTCGGCAATCAGTTCGCGAGGCGTTATTTCCCGCATGAAAGCGCGCTGGGACGCCGGCTGCAAACCGGGCAGCAAGGAGACACCTGGTACACAATCTGCGGAATTGTCGGCGACGTAAAGACCTCCGGATTGGCTGCCGCCCCGGAACCGGTGGTCTACACGCCCTATGCGCAGAGCGACGGGCAACGCGTGCGCGAGCTGGGAATCATCATGCGTTCCGTGTTGCCGGTCGCCTCCGTCGCTCCAAGTTTTAGAAACGCAGTGCGCGCAATTGATCCGGAGCAGCCGATCGCGAGCATAGAAACCATCGATGAGAGGCTGAACGCATCCGTATCGCGGCCGCGTTTCATGGCGGATTTGTTGTTCGCCTTCTCATGTATGGGCGCGTTGCTCGCGATTGTTGGAGTTTACGGCGTTATCGCCTGCCGGGTGCGAACACACCTTCGTGAGATAGCCATTCGGCAGGCGGTTGGAGCTCAACGCGGCGACGTCATCGCACACCTCGCGGGGCATGGCGTCCGCATGATCCTGCCTGGCGTGCTTGCCGGCGCGGCCGCGGCCTTGGCCGCGAACCGGCTGATCTCAAACTTGCTGTTCCAAGTCAATCCGAACGATCCCCGAACGCTTGCGACAGTCTGCGCATGTATTGCCGCTGCGGCATTTGCTGCCTCATGCGTTCCCGCGATTCGGGTGTCTCGTACGGACCCATTAGTCTATCTCCGGCAAGACTGATGCGGTGGGAAGTTCAACATAAGCAAGCCGGCCTTTTGTCGCGAGGATGACAACGGCAGCACCAGCCAGCCCGCACACCGCCATCACTAACTCGAACGGAACGGGCGCTTTTGGCTCTACGGCTGCAAATAGACCGGTCAGAAATCTCGATACGCAATTGAAGGCAGCATGCATCAAGATTGCCGTAATCACGCTGAATCTGGACACGTTCGCCCCGAGCGTCATGATCATCGAGAGGCCAATCAGAATAAGTGCGAAGATCCACGGCGGCGCGCTGCTCCAGCCGGGGACTAGGAAAAGCGGCAGATGCCAACCCGCCCAAAGCAGCGCCAGAACCGCCGAGCCTCGTACGGGCCCGAACAATGTCTCAAGACGGGGAAGCGCATAGCCCCGCCACCCCGGCTCTTCGCCGAGCGGTCCTGCAAGCAGCGTCGAGTAGTCGTAGACGCCGAGTGAAAACAGTATGCCCCAGTGGAGCTTTCGCGGATCCGCTGTTGTTACTCCCGGAAGCACGACGTAGGCGAAGATGATGAGCGCGCCGCCGGCGGCCGCAGCGATTAGCGTGCGCGGCCCAGTCCAGAGGCGAAACGCCCGGTAATTGCCGCTTGAAGCACGCTGTGTGATCAAAGCCGCGATGGAGGGCCCTAACGTTGCAAGAATGGTGAATTGGACCGGAAGCTGGAAACCGATCATTAGGCCGAAGACGACCCAGGAGAATGCATACGCCAGCGTGAAGAAGACGATCAACGGATGGCTAATCGTCAATCGCCTCAGATTGTTCACAGCCGAATCAGTAAACATACGGCAACAACCGCCAGGAACTCCGCCGGTATTGCGAATACTCTTCGGGAAATTGATCGATAAGAAGCTTCTCTTCGCGGCTGATCCTGCTTGCGATAAAGATGATGCTGAGGAGAAAGGCAATCACCGCCATCTCGCTTCTGAGAGCAAGCATCATTCCCGGGGCCGTGAAGAGCGCCCCGAGATAGAACGGGTGCCGGATGCGGCGGTAGACGCCCGTACGAACAAGCTCATGCTCTTTCTGGATGGTCAAAAACATGCTGTACTCCTTGCCTAACTCGCGTAGCGCCGCGAGCCGTATTGAATCGCCGAACGCAAGAGCTACAACGCCGGTCCAACGAATCACGCTCAGGTCAGGCAAGACAAACACGCCACGCCTATCGCAGAACGATACGGCGGCGAAAGCGAACGGAACCGCCGAGGCTCCCACGATGATGGGCCATTTCCGCCCCTGTGTTTTGCCGGCTCGAAACGGATTCAACTCGATTCCGAGGAGCGCGCCCACAAGGTAACTCGCGAAAATCACCACAATCAGACCGGTTCGCGCGGAATTGCGGAAGAACCCAGGCAGATCGTCGACTCCCCACCCGAGCAGAAGAGATCCCGATACCAGAAGGGTTATCGGCAGTAACAGCAGCGCGGCCCGGATTCTCTTATTCGCGTGCGCTTTCACAGTGTTGGCGAATTATCCCCCAACATGGCATGGCGGATCAGCTTGATCGGCACTCCACCTTGCTGCATGAATTTGTTGTGGAACTCTTCCAGTGAGAATTGCGAACCCATCTTCTGGCGATAGTCTTCGCGCAGCTTCATAATCTCCAGCTTGCCGAGCGTATAAACCAGGTACGTAGGGTCCGACGTACCACGCTTCGTCTCGCGCTCGGCGTAATCGTGAGACATGTACCCTTCTTTCATGAAAAAGTCGATTGCCTGGTCATAAGTCATTGTTCCCGTGTGCATTTCAATGCCCACGATGTATCTGCAGTTGCGCAACAGAGCATCCAGCAACTGTCCCGCGCGCAACTCCGGATCGCCGTTGCCATAGCCCTCGTCCAGCATCATTTGCTCGGTGTAATGCGCCCAGCCCTCGATGTTTGTTCCGCACCCGACCAGCTTGCGAATCTTAGACTGTACCTTTTGAAACCACAAAAGCTGTACGTAATGACCTGGGTACGCCTCATGTACCGCAGTGCTCGTGATGGTTCCCCGATTGAAAGCCGTCATGAACTCTTCCGTTCTCTCGCTGGACCAATTCTTCTCCGGAAGCGTGACGTTGAAATATGCCTCGGTCGCGACCTTCTCGTAGGGTCCCGGCGTATCCATGGAAGCCGTTGTGAGTGCGCGCTCGAAGGGAGGAGTTTCCTCGAGTATCGGTCGCACCGTAGCTGGAATCGTGATAATGTGGCGCGAATCGATGAACTCGATCAACCCGGAAAAAGTGTCGCGAAATGCCTGCAGCAACTGATCGGGCGGCGGGTGGTCCCTTTCAAAAGCCTTCACAATCTGCTGCGGCGTCTTGCCTGCATCAATTCGCTTGCAAAGCTCAACAAGCTGCTGCTGGTTCGTCCGCAGGTTTGCGAAGCCAATCGCCAGCAATCTATCCAACGGAATGTCGACCATCTCCTCGTGCATCAATTTCTTGTGATAGTTCTCGGCACCAATGCGGAAATCGCCGTTGGACCTCGGAAGCAAATCGGTCCTGAGCCAGTCTTCGTAGCTTTTCAAAGCGTCGATAACTGCGCCGTTCGATTTCCTAAATTCCGCGATTAAGTTCTGATCCTTCACGTCCGAAAACGCTTGCGGCACGTTCTCAGCGAAAAAACTCTGCAATCCGGGCAGTTGTTCGAGCGCTACTTCCGTGTAGATCCTCGGTGGGTTTTTGAGCGCTTTCCTCGCCTCCACGAACACTTGTGGAATTTTCTCCTCGCGCGCGATTACGCTTCGGAGCCGCTCTTCAGGAGGCGCGAATTTGCGGCTCATCAACGCAAAGATCGACCCGGTAACCCCGCTGGAATAAACATCGGCATTCTTCTCCTGTTGCCGGATGTTCTCGATATTGAGCAGATCGGCTTCTAAATGCGCGATCAGCCAATCGCGATCGTCCGAGGCAGGCATTTGGTTGAACGCCGCAATATATCTTTCATCCATGCGGATGCGCTCCTGTACGGCCTGCGCGGAATAATCCTCTAATTGCGAATCGTACGGATGATGAAAGCCGGCCGATGTCGCGGCTGTCGGGGTAAGCCGGAAGTAATCATCGAAATAGCGGTCAACTAATGCATCGAATTGAGACTGAGCGTTCATGATTGCCGTTCCAGCCATCAGAAGGAGGGCTAACTTCATTTCCTCATTCTATGGGGCGCCTCTTACAATGAGGCGTGCCGTTTGCTCCTGTTGACGAACAGCTGGTCTACCTGAAGAAAGGTCTTGCCGAGCTGATTCGTGAAGAAGAATTACGCGACCGCTTGATTGCCGCCGCCAAAGAAGACCGCCCGTTGCGCGTGAAGGCGGGTTTCGATCCTACGGCTCCCGACCTGCACCTTGGCCATACTGTTCTGCTGCGGAAGATGAAGCACTTCCAGGATCTCGGCCATACTGTCATTTTCCTGATTGGCGACATGACCGGTCTGATCGGAGATCCCACGGGCCGAAACGTCACGCGCCCGCCCATGACGCGACAAGAGCTGGACCAAAACGCCGAAACTTATAAACAGCAAGTATTCAAAATTCTCGATCCCGAAAAGACCGAGGTACGGTTCAACAGCGCATGGCTCGAGCCGCTTACTTTTGAAAACGTGGTTCGCCTTTGTTCCAAGTGCACCGTTGCCCGCCTGCTCGAGCGAGACTATTTCTCCGACCGCTTCAAAGCAGGCGTGCCTATTTCCGTTCATGAGCTGCTGTATCCGCTGGTGCAAGGGTTTGACTCGTTCGCCTTGGAATGCGACGTGGAGATGGGGGGCACCGATCAGAAAGTCAACCTGCTGCTTGGCCGCGAAATTCAACGAGACTACGGCCAGGCGCCCCAAATCGTCGCCACCGTTCCGATACTGGAAGGTCTCGATGGCGTCGAGAAAATGTCGAAATCCAAGGGTAACTACATCGGCATTACGGAGCCGCCCAAGCTCATGTTTCGGAAGGTCATGCAAATCAGCGACGCGCTGATGTACCGCTACTACGAGCTGTTGACCGATATGCCGCTGGCCGAGATCTCAGCGCTCCGCGATGATGTGGCGGCAGGCCGCAAAGACCCCATGGAAATCAAGATGGCGTTGGGCCGGCGGATCGTCTTCGACTTTCATTCCGCAGCCGAGGCCGATGCCGCGCACGAGGCTTTTAATCGCGAAGTTCGCCAGGGTCTGGAACCGGCGGATACGGAAACCGTTGATCTGCCGGCGGGAGTCCAAAGCGAAAAAGGCATTCGCCTCGACAAATTAATCGCCATTATCGGCCTGACAGATAGCGTCTCTGACGCCAGCCGCAAAATTAAAGCCGGCGCGGTCGAAGTCAACGGCCATGTTCAGAGGGATCTGTTACTCGCCGGCAATAGCGGCGTTCTGGTGATTCGGGTGGGGAAAAAATGGAAGCGCGTTAGCATATGATGGCTTCGTAGGAAAGGTGGACCATGGCAACTGTTCTAACCGAACCCCAAGCTACACAAGCTTCAATTAAGCAAACCAAGATTCTGATCGACAACAAATGGGTGGATAGCGTCTCCGGGAAATCGTTCGAGACCATCAATCCGGCAACCGGCGAAGTCCTGGCGAAGGTCGCCGAAGCGGACGCCGCGGACGTCGATCTAGCCGTCAAAGCGGCGCGTAAAGCATTTCATTCGAAGAGCCCCTGGCGAAGGATGTCCGCCGCTGAGCGCGGGCAGTTGATGCATCGCCTGGCTGATCTGATTGAGAAGAACGCGGATGAGCTGGCGACGCTGGAATCGCTCGATAACGGGAAGCCCCGTCATGTCGCCCGCGCAGCCGACTTGCCGCTAACCATCGCCTGTTATCGCTACTATGCCGGCTGGGCGGATAAGGTTCAGGGCAAAACGATTCCGATCAGCGGCGACTACTTCTGCTACACGCGCCACGAACCCGTCGGAGTGGTCGGGCAAATCATCCCCTGGAATTTCCCGCTCCTCATGCAGGCTTGGAAACTGGGCCCTGCGCTCGCCTGCGGCAATACCGTCATCTTGAAAGTGGCGGAACAAACACCCCTGACCGCTCTGCGCGTTGGCGAGTTGATTGTCGAAGCCGGATTCCCCGAAGGCGTCGTAAATATTCTCCCCGGATATGGTCCTACAGCAGGCGCGGCCATTGCGAGGCACATGGATATCGATAAAGTCGCTTTCACCGGCTCGACCGAAGTCGGTCATCTCATCATGAAAGCGGCTGCGGAAACGAACCTGAAGCGCGTCACGCTTGAGTTGGGCGGCAAGAGCCCCAACATCGTTTTTGCCGATTCAGACCTCGACCAAGCCGTGGAAGGCTCGCACTTCGCGCTCTTCTTCAATCAAGGGCAATGCTGCTGCGCGGGTTCCCGCGTGTTTGTCGAGGAGAAAATCTACGACCAATTCGTTGAGCGCAGCACGGAACGTGCCAAACGCCGCACCGTTGGCGATCCGCTGGATAAAAAAACGGAGCAAGGTCCGCAAGTCGACAACGAGCAATTTAACAAAGTAATGGGATATGTCGACTCCGGCAAGAAGGAAGGCGCAAAGCTGATGTGCGGCGGCGACCGGGTTGGCGATCGCGGCTACTTCGTTGCTCCAACGGTATTCGCGGATGTGAAGGACGACATGAAGATCGCTCAAGAAGAGATCTTTGGGCCCGTGATGAGCATTCTCAAGTTTGCCGACATGGATGAGCTGGTGGATCGCGCCAATAAGACCATGTATGGGCTGGCGGCCGCTGTCTGGACGCGAGACATCGGAAAGGCTCACCACGTCGCCAACAACGTTCGGGCTGGTACCGTTTGGGTCAACTGTTTCGATGTCTTCGACGCGGCCGCTCCCTTCGGTGGCTTCAAACAATCCGGTATCGGACGGGAGTTGGGCGAATACGGCCTGCAGCAATACTGCGAAATCAAGACCGTAACCGTGAAACTGTAGGTCCTGAAGCAGAACCCCGAACGAAGTGAGTGGGCCGCGTTACGCCGCCAGCAGCATCGCAACGACATTCTCGTTTGCCAATTTGCTAAGCAGCGCATCGGTGGCAATCCTCAGCAACTCCTCCGCCCGAGGAGCGAGATCGAATTCATCCGAGAATCGGCCTAACTGTGTGTTGAACGCTCGCCGCAACAGAACCACGGATTCATCCAGCCCAAGCCTGGGGATGTCGATGATCGCGAATTTCAAAATGCTGTCCATCAGTACCGTATCGGCATTGAGCATCTTGTAAATCGCCCGGCGATTCTTGGAGACATACTTGACCACTTCCTTGCTGCGGTACGCGAAATAATGCTCACGCGTGAACCAGGGGAAGCGCTTCGTATCGAGCGTCTTCAGCTCGCGGCCCAGTTTGAACGCCGCTGAAGCGAATGCCCGGTTCAGCGCCTCTGTCTGCTGAATGTCGTAGGTGAACATGTTGGTAGGCTTCCCCGAAAAGGGATGCGTGCATTGATAGACCAGAATCGGGTACGCCGTATGCGGCCTCAGAAGCACTTCCGGGTTCGCCGTAAACCACTCGCGGACCCATCCGCGCATGGCGGTCTGTATGGCCTTCGACACCGTCGAATAGATCGGGAAATAAGCGACCGTTCTTTCCTTCGGGGCTCTTTTCCAAACCGAGAAGTCAATGCCCGACGCTTCCGTATGCCGCGACGGCATCATGATTAACTCGCCCATGTGAACCCTCCCGCTCGCGATATTTCTGAGAGCGGTCCGAAGCTAGCACGCCACTTCCCTGCAATTGGCGGTCTGATACTCCCTCAGAAAACGCAAAATCCCCGCAAGCCCTTGGAAACACTGGTCGAAAATTTTTTGAGAAATATATCTCAGTTCTGTGACTACTTTCACGAGACTTACTAAAACCTGGCTCCGCGTCAGGCGTGGACTGCTGCGGGGCATACCCGAAACGGCGTTCGACAAGTTTCGGTAATCGAGCGCGCTACTCGCGCACTCAACTACCGAACCGGCGATAACCCTTGATTGTCTACCGTCCCGTAACTAATGCGCTCCGTTGAAGCTCACGTAACCCAGGGCGTTCTGCGACGAAGGGTTCAAGAAGCCCTTCATGATGTTCTTGGGGTTTGTCCCGAAGAGCGAGAGTAGATTGAGGCCGTACTCGAGCCGGTTGCGATTCGGCAGTCCAAAGGTGTTCCGCGCTCGCAATGCCGCCTTCGCAAGCGAAACCATAGAAGGCTGTTCCGCAACGCCCATCGGCACGGAAGCCATGGCAGGGCGAGCCGGCACGCTCGCAAACGAGGTTGCCGCAGGCCGGTAAACGTTTGAGCTGACCGGCGCGAAAGCTGTTGGCGTCGTCACAGGCTGATATGCCCGAGAAGTCACCGGCGCCTTCGCGAACGGAGCTGCCGGGGACCGATAGCCGTTATAGCTGGCCGTCGGCGCTTGGAAGCTGTTGTTAGCGGACGAGCCGAGACTCGCGTTCATTAACGGCTGCTGGTAGGTCGCCGTGCCGGAACCAACGCTGGCCCACAAGTGCTGGGCCGCAGGCGTTCCGCCAGGACCCGCCACCACCGTCAGAACCACATCGTTGCCGTTATATGTAACCGTGAAATGCTCGCTGCTGTTGATGCTCGTCCCGGTGACCGTCGAAAACGTTCCCGACAACGAGCTGGCGTTCAAAATAGTAAAGGTCGACCCAACCGCCGGAACGAAGCCGTTCACTCCGGCCGTGCTGGACACATTCAACTGATCGTATTGCGCGCCCGCCGTGTTCCCGCCGATCGAGACATTGAACGCTCCGGCGGAAGTCTGGCTATACGGCCCGTTTACCTGCAGCGCAGCAGTCTTGGTGGCCGAATCGCCCGGCGCCAAAGTGCCGGAATCCACCACCGTGTAGGTCAGCTTGCCCGCTCCATCCAGCGTTCCGCCCGAAACTGTGAGCGTGGGGGTAACCGTGCTGGTCGTGGAAGTCAGCGTCCCGTCCACTTCCGTCGTTCCCGCCGCTTGCGTGAAGTTTACCGGAGTACCCGTGACCCCGCCGTTCCCCACCGTGAAGATGCTTCCCGCCGCCACCGTGAAGAGATTGTTATTCGTAAAACTGCCGCCTGAAGTGGTCAGGTTCTGCCCGCCCGTCAAAGTGAATTTTCCGGTCGAGGCGTTATTGGCGAAATTCGCCAGCGCGTTGTGACCGAGTTGATCGGTGATCTTCGCGCCCCCTCCGGCCAGCGAAATGGTGGCCGCGTTCGTGACGATGTTCGCGTTATTGAACTGCAGCGTCCCAATGACGCCGTAAACGCCGCCCGTCAATGTGCCACTCGAGAAGTTCGTCAGATTGCCGTTTACGTCGAATTTAACCGCGTTCCCGATCGTCAGCACGCCGTTGTTGGTGAAATTCCCAGCTGTCGTGAAATTACGGCCGCTCTCGATGGTGAAGTTGCCGTTATTA
>JBAUUG010000462.1:0-5365 GCA_049582585.1 Bryobacteraceae bacterium
TCATAGCCGTGTGAAGTCATCGAATTCTTCTTCTGAGCTGTTGAATAGGAGAGATTCCGGGATGCTTCCAACCTGATCTTTTAGAAACCCAAAGGGAAACTTGCCTTTCGGGATTGAGACAATCTGCGCAACCAGTACGCCCTTTCTTTTCAGAAAGACCTGTTCGCCTCGCTCGGCGGCTTCGACCAACTGGGAAAGCTTGGTCTTTGCCTCAAGCATGTTGGCTTCGATCATCATTTTTATCTTAGTCAAGTGACTTAGCTAAGTCAAGGGCTCTACTGCACCGGCGGATTCGCTACCCAGCACTCATGCACGAAATCCGCCGAAAAACGGCTCACCACATCCGGGGGCACATCGGATTCCTTCAGCTGGCGAAACTCAAAGCTCACCGGGTCTTCCTTTGAGCTTGTAACGGTTGCCAAAAGATAGCCGTAAACGTGGGTTTTCGCGGCCTTCGCATCGCTCGCATTCGGAGGCAATGCATACCGCTCCGCGCCTGCCGTGCCGATGATCCATCCGGGCAAAACGCCGCCGTGTGTCCGCCAGTACTCGGTATTGAAGGTTCCGTCCATGTAGAAATGAGAATGGCTCGCCAGCACATAAACCGGTTTTGCCGACTTCTCTCTGAGTTCAAGCAGCCACCCATACACGGCCTTCCCGCTCAGCTCGCCTTCCAAACTTTGATTCATGCTGTGATCTTTGGAAATACTTTCCGGCAGCGCCTCGTGCATGCCAATCACCATGACGCGCACAGAAGAGTCGTCTTCATCTCGGCTCACAAGAGCTCGAATCCACCTCATCTGCGGCTCATCAAACTGACCCGCTGCATTATCGAGAGTGACGAAATCGATGCCGTCTTTGACCCAGTGATAGTAGCCTTTGACGGCCTGATCTTGCGGATCGTCCTTTTGGCGCTGATCGCGAATGGCCGGTGCGTTGAGCCAATCGGAAAAGGCCGCGAGCAATTGACCTCTCGTCATCGGCGGGATCAGCTCGTGATTTCCAAAGGCCAGGTAAACAGGCAGCGCGCCGAACGGCTTGAGCTGGTTATCGATAAAATCCTGCCAGGCATTGGCCAGATATGCAGCGATATTCATTGCTCTGGGGTCGGACGGTTTATGCAGTTGCCAGTAATCCTGATCGAATCGATAGATCGCCCTGAAATCGCCAAGGTGCCAATAAAACGCCGCATTATCGGCTGCAGCACCCTTCGCGATAGCCGGCATGACCACGTCGCCGCAGTTCCTCGAATCACCCGAAACCGCAAAATGCCACGCCGGCTGGTGCCCGGATACCTGGAGCGTTACGGCCAGCGGCGCCACTGCGGCTATCACCCAGCGCAAATTTCGCATTCGCATCGTTCCAGTTTAATTTGAAAGCTGTTGCGCAGCTATAATCGTGTTTCCTCAGCGCTCATGGCCGCTCAAACTTCTTTAGATTGGTTCCCGCTCTGGCTGAGCCTCCGGGTCGCCAGTCTAGCCACGCTGTTTGTCCTAACTTTCGGCACGCTCGTCGCCTATCTGCTGTCTCACAAAAACTTCCGCGGGAAGAATTTAATCGATTCGCTGATTACCCTTCCACTGGTCTTGCCTCCGACGGTCCTCGGTTATTACCTGCTGGTTCTGGTTGGGCGCGCATCTCCGCTGGGGCGTGTCTACGAAACCGTTTTCGGGCAACCCCTAGTGTTTACATGGCAGGCCGCGGTAGTCGCCGCGTTCCTGCATTCAGCGCCTATTTATATTAAAGCCGCTCGCGCGATTCTGGAAGGCGTCGATTACCGGTACGAATGGGCGGCGCATAGCCTGGGCGCCTCGGAATGGCGGACCTTCTGGCGAGTCACGCTGCCGCTTGCGCGCCGCGGCCTAAGCTCGCTTGCCACGCTCAGTTTTGCGCGAGCGCTCGGGGATTTCGGAGTGACCATCATGGTCGCGGGCAACATACCGGGCCGAACACAAACGCTTTCCGTCGCGATTTACGATGCCGTCGAATCGGGCAACGGGCGGCTGGCGCGCGCGCTGGTGTTGGTAGTTTCATTCGCCGCTTTGGCCCTGCTCTGGCCCGCGACTTATCTCTCCCGCGCCTCGCGATCAAGCACCGCGGCATAAGATGATCACTCAAACATGATCGCTCAAACATGATCGACGCCCGGCTGGTGAAGCGCTTCGCGTCCGCTCCGGATTCAGAAGCCTTCGAGCTCAACATCCACCTTCAGGCGGGGCCGGGCATAACGGTTCTCTTTGGCCCGAGCGGGGCCGGAAAAACGCTGACCCTGAACTGCCTGGCAGGATTCACGCAGCCGGACGAGGGTCGCATCCTCGTAAACGACGAGCTGTACTTCGATGCCGCCACCCGCGTTCATCTGACGCCGCAACGCCGCCGCTCTGGATACATCTTTCAAGATCACGCTCTGTTTCCGCACATGACGGTGCGAGAAAATCTGCGTTTCGCGGCTTCTTGCGCGCCCACGGAAAAGAATCGCGGCTTGAATCGCTATCGGCGCATCAATGAACTTCTGGAGACGTTTGAATTGACCGAGCTCGCCGCCCGCAAGGCCGGGCAACTATCCGGGGGGCAAAAACAACGCGCCGCGCTCGCTCGAATCCTGGTGAGCGAGCCGCGCCTTCTTCTTCTGGATGAGCCTGCCCGCGGCCTGGACGCGCGCCTCCGCCGCACCTTCTATGACCTTCTGAAAACCACCCGTGAGCGCCTGCCATCCCCCATTCTGCTGGTGACTCACGACCTCGAAGAGTGCTTTGAGCTGGCGGATTCCGTCTGCCTGCTGGATCGCGGGCGCTTGCTGCAATCCGGCGCGCGCGATTCCGTTTTCGCCAGGCCTGTCAACTTGGATGTTGCGCGCTCACTGGGCGTCTACAACGTCATCCCTGCCTCAATCAGCGCGCTGGATCCAAGCCGCGACACAAGCCGGCTCTCCGTCCTGAACGCCGATATCGAAACCTCTTACCTGCCCGGACATTTGATTGGCGATCAAGGCTTTCTATGCGTGCGTCAATCCGAAATGAAGATACTTTCGCCGAACACTCGACCGGATCAGAGCCAGCTTCATTTGCGAGTCTTGGGCCAGAGCCCATGTTCGCTTGGCGTGCGCATCGCGTTCGAGCACGATCTTTTCGCTGTTGTCAGCGAAGCGGAATTCGAACAGCTCCGCGGCAGTGACCGGTTGCGCCTGGGGATTCCCCCTTCTGCTGTATACTTCATCGGGAAATGAAACGGTACTACATCACCGACCGCAAGGCGGTTGGCGGTTTCCACCCGCTTCTCGAAGTCATCCGCGACCAGATGCACCTGGGCGTGGATTTCATTCAGATTCGCGAAAAAGACATTACAGCTCGTGAGCTGTTCGAATTCACGCTTGCAGTCCTTGAAGTTCGGAATCATGAACGGCGCAGTCATCTCCCCGCCAAAATCCTGGTCAACTCGCGCGCCGATGTCGCGCTTGCGACAGGCGCCGATGGCGTGCATCTACCGTCCGATGCTCCCCAACAAACACTTCCCCGCCTCTTAATCGCCCGTTCTTGTCACACTGTTGAGGAGATCAAGGCGACTAACGCCAGCTTCGTCACGTTCGGCCCGGTCTTCGAGACTCCCGGCAAACACGAACCGGTCGGCTTAGGCGCGCTCAGAATCGCCTGTCATCTCGGCAAGCCCGTGTACGCGCTCGGCGGCGTGAATTGGGATAACGCGGCCGATTGCATGAGTGCGGGGGCGGAAGGCATCGCGGGTATCCGGCTCTTTCAAGATCCGGGCTTATGAATCCGGCCTTCACCGCCGATGTATAAGTGAGATAGATGCAAATCCGACATTACGGCGCGGCCACACGTGTGGCTGCTCTAGTTGTATTCGCGCCGGTCTTGCTGCTCGCCCAGAACGAGGGGCCTCCTCCGCAGCCGGGTCAACTCCCGCAGCCGGGCCAAACCCAGCAACCGAATCAACTTCCGGACACCATGCACGCGCCGCCGTTTACGGTTCGTGACAAGTTCGAATACCGCATTGTACAGGGTTTCGGGCTGCGCGGCTTCGCCGGAGCCTTCATTGGAGCGGCGATTGGCCAAGCCAGAAACTCGCCACATGAATGGGGGCAAGGCGTAAGCGGGTTTGCTGAGAGATATGGCTCCGGTTTCGCCGGTAACTTTTCCCGGCAGAGTTTCGCATTCGTCCTGGAATCTGCGTTCCGTGAAGATCCTCGCTATTTTCCTTCCGAAGACAAGAGCATGAAGCTGCGAGCTCTCAACGCCGCCAAACAAGTGTTTCTTTGCAGGACCGATCAAGGCGGAGACTCGTTCGCGTGGGCGCGCGTAATGAGCCAATTCGGAGCCGGTCAATTCACGAACCTTTGGCAGCCCAAGAGCACCGGCTCAGTGCACGCGGGGATCACGCGGGCGTTCATTGGCTTAGGCGCGGACGGCGCTTACAACTTCATGCAGGAATTTATCCCTTTTACCAGGCCGCGCTCACTTCGGCACCGGCATTAGACCGCTTGGTGACCCGCGCGGCTCAGTAAATGTCGCGAGGTCAATGGGCGCGTCCGAGCCGCGACCGTCAGGGAGTCGGGGCGACCAAGCTTCTTTCGCGTGAAGCTCCTGCAAACTCCAGACGCGGATTGGATCGCGCCGTCGTGAAGCGATCGCCTCTGCTGCCGCTTTGGCGCCGCTGACGGTGGTAATGCATGGGATCCGGTAGGTAACCGCGTTACGGCGGATGGTTTGCTCGTCGGGGAATGAATGGCTGCCGGTTGTGGTGTAAATCACGAGATCGAGCTTGCCGGCCTTCAGCAAATCCACCGCGTTGGGCCGTCCCTCGTTGACCTTGAAAACGTTTTTCGAAGGCAATCCAGCGGCCTTGAGCGCGCCCGCCGTTCCGCGCGTCGCGAATAAGTCGAAGCCGAATTCCCGAAACTTCGAAGCCACGCTCACCGCCGCGGGCTTATCACGATCGTTCACGCTGATGAACAATGCGCCTTTGTCGGGAATGGGCGCGCCGGCCGCCAGCTGCGCCTTGGCGAACGCTTCACCAAAGCTCTCGCCTACGCCCATCACTTCGCCGGTCGATCGCATCTCCGGTCCCAGCGCCGGATCCACACCCGGGAATTTCGAGAACGGGAAGACCGGGCTTTTTACAAAGTAATTCGGCACCGGAAGCGTGCCGTTCACGATGCCGCCGGTCAGTTTGTCAAAGTCGCTCAGCTTTTTTCCGAGCATCAGGCCGACAGCAATCTTCGGCAGGGGAACACCGGTTGCCTTGCTCACGAACGGCACGGTTCGGGACGCGCGCGGGTTCACCTCCAGCACATACACGTCTCCATTCTTGAGCGCGTATTGAACGTTCATCAGCCCGATCACGTTGAGCG
>JBAUUG010000463.1:0-2660 GCA_049582585.1 Bryobacteraceae bacterium
GCATATGTACCCTACGGCCTCTATCGTCTGCACGGCTTCTACAGCCCCTCGCTTGGTGTCCGTCGGAATGCAAAAGGCGATACCGAGCGCGTCGTTAAGGAAAACGACCTCGCTGAATTTTGGGAGGCTCTCAACGAGATGTTCGCGTATGATCGCTCGGCATCGAGAGGCGAGATGCGTCCGCGGGGCTTGTACGTCTTTACGCACGAGAACTCAAAGGGCAACGCTCCTGCCCATAAGCTCTTCGAACTTATCAAGGTTTCGCCACTTGATAGCGAGAGAGTGCGTGCATTCGACGAATACTCGTCGAACATTTCAGTCCCCGAAGCGGGTCCACTGAAGGAACGTTTTCAGGGCGTGACTTTGTCCCACCTCATCCACGACGCGGGGGCGAACAGCAACGGCGCCGGCCCGAATGTACAGTGAAGACGATCTGCTGCTGCTTTCCGGACTTCAGCACATGGCATTCTGCGAGCGGCAGTGGGCGCTCATCCACATCGAGCAGATATGGGAGGAGAACCGGCTGACTGCGCAGGGGCGCGTGCTGCACGATCGCGTCCACGGGCAAACGGAAGAGGTCCGGCATGATTTGCTCATCGCGAGAGGGTTGCCAGTCCATTCGTTCCGACTCGGATTGTCGGGGCAGGCGGACGTGGTGGAATTTGCGCGTGTTTCAACGGAGCAGCATACGGACACCATTCAGATGGAAGGGAGAACCGGTTGGTGGCGGCCAGCGCCGGTGGAATATAAGCGCGGCCGCGTTAAGCGCGAAGGTTGCGACCGGATTCAAGTCTGCGCCCAGGCGCTGTGCCTAGAGGAGATGTATGGAATTGGCATTTCGGAGGGCGCCTTGTTCTACGGAACGAACCGACGAAGAAACGTAGTTCCTCTCGGCCCGGAATTGCGGGAGCGCACGGAAGCTCTGGCCGTCAGGATGCACGACCTCTTCGACCGCCGGGTTACACCTCGCGCCGTGGTGATCCCGGGTTGCAAGAGCTGCTCGCTTCGGGAACGCTGTTTTCCGGATTCCATGGCAAAACGGAGATCGATGGCGGCGTACTATCGAAGCTGTCTCGCGGAGAAGTAGCATCAAAGCGCTGCTCAACACGTTGTACGTGACCACGCAAGGCGCGTGGCTGGCGCAAGACGGCGAGACTGTCGCGGTACGCGTGGAGCACGAGACTAAGCTGCGGGTGCCGATCCACACGCTCGAGGGAATTGTTTGTTTTGGGCAGATTAGTTGCAGTCCATTCCTGATGGGATTGTGCGCGCAACGCGGAGTCGCATTGTCGTTTCTGACGGAGCACGGACGGTTTCTGGCGAAAGTGCAAGGGCCGGTGGCCGGTAACGTTTTGCTGCTGCGCAAACAGTACCGGGTGGCGGATGACGAACAGGGGTCGGCGGCGATCACGCGGGCCGTGGTTCTGGCGAAAGTATCGAATTGCAGGACCGTGGTTTTGCGAGGCGCGCGGGAGCGGGGAGAAGGTGACGGAGCTGACGCGTTAGATGGCGCGGCGCTCCGCCTAAGACGCATTCTCGAGGAGTTGAGCAGTCCCGGCACGGTCGATGAAATACGGGGCCATGAAGGCGATGCGGCCCGCACCTACTTCGAAGTGTTCGACCATTTAATCCTGGCCGATAAGGAGCATTTCTTCTTTCGCGGCCGGAGCCGGCGGCCTCCGCTCGATAACATGAATGCGCTGTTGTCGTTTCTGTATACGTTGCTCACTCATGATATGGCCGGCGCGCTGGAGACCGTAGGGCTCGATCCAGCGGTCGGTTATTTGCACAGCGAGCGACCAGGGCGGCCGTCGCTGGCATTGGATTTAGTGGAGGAACTGCGTCCGGTGCTGGCGGACCGTTTGGCGCTGACGCTGGTGAACCGGCAACAGGTTTGGGCGGAGGGGTTCCGGCGACTGGAGACCGGGGCCGTGACGATGGATGAAGACACGAGGAAGCAAGTGCTGGTGGCTTGGCAGAAGCGGAAGCAGGAGGAGATCGTGCATCCGTTTCTGGGTGAGCGCCTGCCGCTGGGTTTGGTGCCGTATGTGCAGGCGACGCTATTGGCGCGGTATTTACGGGGCGATCTTGACGGGTATCCGTGTTTCTTCTGGAAGTGATGTGGTGAATGCTCGATGACGCTGATCGTGGTGGCCTACGACGTGAGCACGGAATCGGACGCGGGGAAGCGGCGGCTGAGGCGTGTGGCGAAGATTTGCGAGGATTATGGGCAGCGGGTGCAGAATTCGGTTTTCGAATGCTGGGTGGATGCGGCGCAGTGGGTAAGACTCCGGGCGAAACTGATTGCAGAAGTGGAAACGGATTTGGACAGCTTGCGATTCTACTTCCTCGGCGACAAGTGGCAGGGGCGAATTGAGCATGTGGGCGCCAAGGGAAGCTATCAACCTGACGGGCCATTGATCTGTTAAGCCAAGCGTAAGCGATTGGAATCGGCGCGCGGACCCGAAGCACACATCGATTTCACGGAGCAGCCGCGAACCTTGCAAGCTGCTATTAATGCGGGAGAATGAGCAGGGAAACAGGTGCGTGTGTCAGGCAGTAGTAGCTTTGGAGAGTGCGATTCGCGGAGAATAGGCCTTATACGGCCTAATTTCTGGGATTTAGACTCTAGGCCGTCGCGCCCCGCGTGGGGCGCGTGG
>JBAUUG010000464.1:0-3618 GCA_049582585.1 Bryobacteraceae bacterium
GTCACGTCCCTAAGATCTTCAACGCGATTCACGTGATCAGCGAAGGGTTTAACACGCCAATCAAAATCGACATTGTTGCTGAAGTGGCGCAGCACATCGGCGAGGGGCGCGTCCGCACCATCGCGATGGAGCCCACCGATGGGCTGGTGCGCGGCATGAAGGCCTTCGATCTCGGCGTGCCAATCACCATCCCTGTAGGCAAGCAAACTCTGGGACGCGTTCTCAACGTGCTTGGACGGCCGGTCGACAACATGGGTCCAGTTGAGACGGAACACACTGCGCCCATCCATCGCTCCGCTCCCTTATATGAAGAGCAAGCCACTAATCTCGAGATGTTCGAGACCGGCATCAAGGTTGTCGATCTCCTCGAACCGTATCTTCGCGGCGGCAAGATCGGCCTGTTTGGCGGCGCAGGCGTAGGCAAGACCGTCATCATCCAGGAGCTGATCAATAACATCGCCATGAAGCATGGAGGCGTCTCCGTATTTGCTGGAGTTGGCGAGCGGACGCGTGAAGGAAACGATCTTTGGCTCGAAATGCAGGAATCCGGCATCGTCGATCCGCACGATTGGCGCAAGTCGAAAGTCGCGCTGGTTTATGGGCAAATGACGGAGCCGCCGGGCGCGCGATTGCGGGTCGGTTTGACGGGCCTGACCGTCGCCGAATATTTCCGGGACGAAGAAGGTCAGGACGTGCTGCTCTTCATCGACAACATCTTTCGCTTTACGCAAGCCGGGTCCGAAGTTTCAGCGCTGCTCGGGCGCATGCCGTCCGCAGTTGGATATCAGCCGAACCTGGCGACCGAGATGGGCGATCTGCAGGAGCGCATTACCTCCACAAAGCGCGGCTCAATTACATCCGTCCAGGCCATCTATGTCCCCGCTGACGATTACACCGATCCGGCGCCCGCGACTACTTTCGCTCATCTTGACGCGACCACGAACCTTTCGCGCGCCATCTCAGAGCTCGGCATCTATCCGGCTGTCGATCCGCTGGCTTCGACCTCGCGCATTCTCGATCCGAATATCGTTGGCCAGGAACACTACGATATCGCGCAGCGCGTGAAGCAGACGCTTCAGCGCTACAAAGATCTGCAGGATATTATCGCCATTCTGGGCATCGATGAATTGAGCGATGAAGACAAGGCGACCGTCGCACGGGCCCGCCGCATCCAGCGCTTCTTGTCGCAGCCGTTCCATGTGGCCGAGCAGTTCACCGGCCGCCCCGGCAAGTACGTCAAACTGGAAGACACGGTGCGCAGCTTCAAAGAAGTGGTCGAGGGCAAGCACGATGCTCTTCCGGAGCAGGCGTTCTATATGCAAGGCAGCATCGACGACGTGCTGGAAGCCGCTGAGAAGATGAAGAGCAAATAGCGTGGCCGACACTTTCCAGCTTGAAGTTGCGACGCCTGAGCGCCTGTTGGTAGATGAACAGGTGACCGAGGCTGAGCTGCCCGGGCAAGACGGATATCTCGGGATTCTGGCCGGTCATGCTCCTTTGCTGAGCGCGCTCGGAGCCGGCGTATTGACATACAGCGGCGGGCATGTGCTGGCCATCGACGGGGGATTCCTCGAAGTCTTCGACAACCATGTTCGGGTCTTGGCGGATCATGCCGAGCTGGCTCAAGACATCCAGGCCGATCAGGCGCAGCAACAGCTTGAAGAAGCGACGAATGCGCTGAAAGAAGCGCACGATACGGCGGAATCGGAAGCCGCGCTACGAGCAATGAAGAAAGCGCAAGCGCGAGTTGACGCGGCGTCATCATCGGGACGTTTGGAAACGTAACCGCGGAGGCGCCTTTGCGCCCATCGCATTGCGCGGCGGTAGATTGCTTCCATCAAATTCCTTGGTCTTATCCGCGAGCCGAATCGTCTCGTAACCCTGGCGATGCGCGACAATCCGGTAATCGAACGCGATATTCGAGCTCCCGTGATGTAGCTCCCGCACTTCAAAACCCTGCGGCGTGGCATTCGTGACGTACAGCCCTTCGCATTCGCCCCTGGGCGTGACGAACACGTGATAATCCATGGCCGTGTTCACGGTTTGCGCGAATGTGGGTTCGAGGGTGATGCTTGCCGAGCCGCCGGAGAGCTGTCCCGAGCCGAAATCCTCGAACCAGTTCTCCGGGGATTCGACGGCGTAGAGCGCAACTTTGCGCGCTCCAGCATCCACCGGGACCACGGCGGAGTTGCTGCCGGTGCAGGACAAGACGCCGGAAACATTGATGGAGCAGGCGCCACCCGTGGCGCTGCCGGCGTAAAAGACGTAGCCGCTCGACGCATAGTTGTACGCGAGAAGGGTAACGTAGTTCGTGGAGGTGTTATAAAAGCCCCCGGCGTAACCATTGTCAGCGGTTCCAAAGTAAGCGAAATTGCCGCTCTGGTTCGTGTCGCCCCATACTCCCGCGCCCCTTATGCCCCCGGCCCCCGCAAAGGTCGAAGCGGTGGTGCTTGGGCCGACCCCCTGCCCATATACGCCAACGCCGTCGGGGCTTGCGGTGGTCCCTTCGACGCCGAACGTTTGCTGCGTGCTGCCGGTCGCGGCGCCAAACACGGCGACTGCTGAGTTTTCGTCGGCGGTCCCTTCGGCGAGTATCCCCAGGTTGGCATTCGTCGCTAGGACACCCCCGGTGAAATTTCCGAACCCGCCATAGATGTTAGCGCCGGTAAGGTTTCCAGTCGCGGTGATATAGCCGGTAACGTTCTGACTGCCGCTGAACGTATTAGCTCCCGTAGTAGCAAACGCGCTCGCCGCCATTCCCCCCAGTAAACTGGCGTTCAGGTTCGCAACCTGCGTCGTCGAGGCTACTGAAAGAGGAGCGGTGCCAGTCGCTACCGTGGAAATGAGCTGGCCGCTGGTGGTGACGTTGCCGGTGTAGGTTTCTCCACCTGCAAATGTCACTGCGCCATCAAACTTGGCTGTGCCATTCACCTCGAGCAGAGCGCTGGGCGTGGTGGTGCCCAGGCCGACGTTTCCCGCAAAGTAGTTCTTGTCGCTGCTGCCGCCCTGATAAAGACCAAAGCTTGTCCCGCTGACCGTCAGCGGTGCGATGTAGACACCATAGCCGTTCGCCGGTTTTCCACTCGAGTAGTTCGTTACAGACGAGTAAACGCCATAAGCCGTCCCCATCGTGCCTTGCGCTTGCGCAAACAGGCCGTAACCCGCCGTAAGAGCTCCGGCCGTTTCCACTGTGTTGGCGAAAATCCCATATGCCGCAGCAGCCGTTCCTCCGGTTTTGCTCACTTGCGCCTGGCTGAACAAACCATACAGAGCATCCACGGTCTGATTAGAAGTGGTGCCGGTGGAGGACACAAAGCCCTTCAGCGTGCCGACCCGATTCGTTGCGCCCGCATCGTTGGCTTGGCCCCGCACGCCTTCGTAAATTCCATAGGATGCAGAAGAGGGATTGGCGGTGATGTTGCCTCGAATCGCCTGCGCCGTTACGCTGGCCGAACTAGCGTAGGCGGTGGTGGTGGGGTAAACATCGAGATAGGCTGACGGTGAGGTTATAGCTAATCCCACCTTGCCGCTAAGCGCGAACAGCGGTGAGGATTCAATATTGCAGGCCGTGGTGAACAGGGCGATGCTGTTGGCGCTTGCCGTTCCATCGCTGGTCAC
>JBAUUG010000465.1:0-3683 GCA_049582585.1 Bryobacteraceae bacterium
CGAAATGCCCCGCGCGTATGAGGTCGGCGTTTTTCCCACTTACGTGATTATCGATGCTGACGGCAACTTCGCTGACGCAACTGAGGGCGACAGCGGATTTTCTAAATTGAAGAAGTTACTAAAACGAGCTGGCATGGACGCCGATTAGTGCCTTCTGCTTGTGCGAAATTGGCACGACGTCAAGCTCATGGCGCTTTAATTCAGCGCTTGTCCGGTTTCCTTTCCGGCGAAGCTATAAAGGTGGAACTGAGATGCGGCCGGCTACGTAATTCCGACCATGCATTCTTTGTGGCAGGATGTACGATTTTCGTTCCGGATGATTGCCAAAGACTGGCAGTTTGCACTGATTGCGGCGGTGGCGCTGGGGCTGGGGATCGGAGCGACTACCGCGATATTCAGCGTCATACAGAACGTTCTGCTGGATCCATTTCCGTATACGGATGCGCATCGGCTGGTGAACGTAGAGGTACACGATCTGGACGGGCGGCCAGGCGGGCGCACCGGATATACTATCCCAGAGTTTCTCGATATTCAGGAACAAGCGCGATCATTTGACCGCATCATCGGGGCGGATCAGATTGACGTTCTCTACGCGCATGGCGAGGGGACGGAGCGATTGCAGGGCGGAGTTCTCAGCACGAACGCGTTTGCAGCGCTGGGCATGAAGCCGATATTGGGCCGGTACATCACGGGGGAGGATGGGAAGCCCGACGCGCCGGCGGTGTTCGTGATGAGCTACAAGATGTGGCTGAGCACCTATAATCTGGACCCCTCGATCTTGGGAAAACGGTTTACGCTGAACGGACAGCAGTACACGCTGATCGGCATCATGCCACCGCGATTCACGTTTGGGGCGAACGATGTGTATCTGCCGCTTACGCTAAGCCGCGCGGATAAGACTGCGGCGACACACTACGTATGGCTGCTGGCGCATCTGCGGCCTGGGGTCACGCGCGCGGACGCCGCTTCTGAGATGAGTATCATCATCAAACGGCTGGCGAAACAATACCCGAAGCTGTATCCCAAACGGTTCTCGACATCGATCGTCACACTGACGGAAAGTGTAGTCGGACAGTTTCGCTCGATGCTTTTGGTTCTCATGGCGGCGGTGAGCATGCTGCTACTGATCGCTTGCAGCAACGTGGCGAATCTGCTGCTGGCGCGAGCTACGGCGCGAGAACGCGAGATTGCGACACGCGCGTCGCTGGGGGCTACACGATGGCGGCTGGTGCGGCAACTTCTTTGCGAGAGCCTGGTGCTGGCCTTGGCCGGGGGCAGCCTGGGGTGTTTGTTGGCGTGGGGCGGATTGAAAGGACTGGTTGCGATTATTCCAGACGGGTCGATTCCGGCAGAATCGGTGATCCAACTCAATGGGCCAGTACTTTTGTTCGCACTGGGCGCGGCGTTTGTCACTGCTTTGATCTGCGGTTTGGCTCCGGCGCTGCACGCAACGCACAAAAACCTGATCGAAGCGCTGCGAGGGGCAAGCAAGGGAAGCGGCGGCGGGTTCCGGCACGGGAAACTGCGGGCGTCGATCGTAGCGGCAGAGATCGCGCTGTCGCTGGTGCTGCTGACGGGGGCGGGCCTGCTGATGCGGACATTCTTTGCATTGCACGCAGTGGAGCTAGGCATCAACCCGAAGAATATATTGGTGGCGAGAACGCCGTTGCCGAAGGGGCACTACACAACTGCCAAAGAAAAGGCAGTGTTCTTCCGAAAAGTGCTGGACCGATTGAACTCGCTTCCGGGAGTGGTTGCCGCAACGGAAACCAGCACTTTGCCGCCGTACGGTGGAATTCGGAGCGAAATCGACGTTCCGGGAAAGACGCATTCCGAAAAGTGGTTCGGCCTATTCCAATTGTGCAGCGAGCAGTATTTTCAGACGCTCGGGATCCAGCATTTGTCAGGGAGGCTGCTTTCAAAAGAAGAGGTGATGGCGGCCCGCAAAGTTGCAGTCGTGAACCAGACGTTCGTGAAGAAGTTTTTCGGGAATACGAATCCGATCGGGCGCTCGATTCGAATCGTGGACCTCGCGACTTTTCCCGACCCGGTTGCAGATCCGACATTTGAAGTTATCGGGACCGTGGTGGATGCGAAGAACCAGGGATTGCAGGACCCGATCCTGCCGGAGATGTGGATTCCCTACACCGTGACGGGCTTCGCTGAACGCGGGGTGCTGGTGCGAACGTCGATGGACCCGATGAGCCTGCTGAATCCAGTGCGGAACGCGATTTGGGCGGTAGACCGCAATGTCGCGCTCACACTGACGGGAACGCTGGAAGACTTCATGAAGCGATTTTCGTATTCCGGGCCACGTTTCGGGCTGCTGCTGCTGGGGGTGTTCGCGCTGTGCGGGCTGGTGCTGGTAGGGATCGGCGTATATAGCGTAATGGCGTATGCAGTGTCGAGGCAGACGCATGAGATCGGCATACGGATGGCCCTGGGGGCATTGCAGGGGAACGTGATCCGGCTGGTTCTGCGCACCGGATTCGAGCTGGTCGTGATCGGGCTGGCAATTGGGCTGGCCGCGAGCATGCTCCTGACGCGGCTGATCAAGGACGAGCTATGGGGAGTATCGGCCTTCGATCCGGTGACGCTCGGAACAGTGGTGTGCGTGCTGGTTGCGGTGGGCGCGGCGGCTTGCCTGTTCCCAGCGAGGCGGGCGACGAAAGTGGATCCCCTGGTGGCGCTGAGGTATGAGTGAGCGTTGCGCTTCTGCCGATGTTTTCTTGAAAACGCGCCACGCGCCGGCGGTCGCGGGAAAACCAGGTTCCGAAGTCAGACGGACATTGGATCAACAGGATCGATTCCACCGTAGCGCGCGAAGTCGCCCGTATTGAACGTGAGAATCCGGCTGGCGCCGTGCGATTTCATCGCTGCGACAAGCCATGCATCGTGTACCTTAGCGCCCAGGACATTGTGCGCGGCCACGAGTTGCCGCCACTTGCTGTAGGTGAGTGCGGAATCTGGTAAGACGGTGAAGTATCGCTCGAGAAAGCGCGTGTGGCGTTCAGCGCCCGGAACACTGATTCCCAAGCCGTTGCGATCGGTGGGGCGTGTGCATACGTTCCAGAATTCCCGCACGTTCTGAGGGTTAAGACAAAGCTGGCAATTCTGGCGGTGCAAGGTTTTCAGCGCCTTCCTCGCAACGGTGCAGAGCGGGTTCTCATGCTGAATTGAGCGGAGCAGAATATTGGTATCGACGAGAATCCTCGTCGTTTCCGGCGTTACCACCGGTCGGGATACCAGTTCTCGCGTTTGAACGCTTCCTCACCATGCAGAACCGGATGCTGAGGGAAGCTGTCGAGCCATTCGTCGAATTCCTTCTCCCATTGATCCGAGCCGTCACGGGGCGTGGCGGGCACTTGAGCGGGCGCGACCGGGGCGATCCGCTCCAGTTCCCGGCTCAGGAATTGAGCCAATGAAAGACCAGCGGCCTGGGCTTGCGCCATCAGTTCGGCTTCGACTTCGGGTTTGAGGTCCAGGGTAATGGCCACGGCGTCCTCTGCTGCTCCAAGTTTAGAACGCAATCTATCCGAACGGGAAGATCGGAAGGCGGTGGGGTCCGGCGTTTGTCCAGGCAGCCGGATACTATTGCGCGCGGTGGGCGGCGATCTCGCGTGTCAGGGCTTCGGCACGCTCACGCCCATGGTTATGCATTGAAAGAACGGCCGGGTCATGGA
>JBAUUG010000466.1:0-13328 GCA_049582585.1 Bryobacteraceae bacterium
AAAGGCTGAGAACAGGCTCTCCATTCCTGTCCGGTTGAAAGAAGTCCAGAGCCCTGGTCTCAAATAGGAAGCACAGAAGTCCAACAACTCACTTGTCGGAGTATTGCGGGCTGCGCGAACAGCCCAACTCTGCCTCAACAGCGGGCAGAATGGTGCTACCGGTTTATCCCATCTGTCGACTAGCATTGCAAGATCAAATAGAATCGGGACATCTTCTCGCGACATGAAGGCGTAAACATCGTCAACATTTTCCCGGAGTCCTGCTTGCGAGTAGGCGTACGCAGCAAAAAGCCCCAAGATAGGGTCGAAACTTTTCAGCTCACGGACATATCCTGCGAAACGCGCCGCGTTCGAGACATCCACGCGAAAGTACCCATGACTCGTCGCAACAGAGGCGAACGCACGCCGCTTTTCTACTTCGCTCGCGTCGTAGTCGTAACGTCGTGGAGTTTCCAGAACAGGCGCGTAAGCGATGGAGAGAACGTCGTCATCCTCCACTAACACAGTCCCGACAAACCCTGACAGTACCGGAAGCGCAACTCCTGAGCCGTTTGCGAACTGGATCAGTGCCGTTCTAGCATTCTCATTGTGAACGCGGATGTGGTAGGCGCCACGTTCCTCGAAAGTATCGGTTCGCCCAGAGGTAGCTACCCGCTCGATAGGGATTCCGAGGATGCTGAAGCCAACCCTGGTTTCGAAAGTACCTCTCCCTTGGGTGGCGCGAACACGGGCGATTTCGTCGTCAAAGGACCGGGTTGACGCAGGGGTGATGATGTGGGTTGACGGCGCAGCTGGAGGCCCAAAGTAATGGCTCAAATTATAAGAATCCGACATTTGTGCGACCTGTGTTAGAGGTGATGCCGGTGCGGGCGAGACGAGGGCCTCAAGACTTTCGGGCCGCGCCACTACGGCCAGATACTTGGGGCGATGCGACTCTGCGATAAAGTCTGGCGTCTGGCTTAATGCTGGGTCGACTGAAGCAAGTCTTCGCGGAACTTCTGTTTGCAGATACTCACCCGCCCGGAAGCATTGAATTACTCTGATCGGAGGTGGCGGGCTGTCAAACTCGTCAATGATTTCCTCGATCTCAGCGTTAAGGATCTGCAACAAGCAACCCGTGAAAACGCCGTCGTACATCCGTGCGGCAGTGTTCACGTCCAGTTCCAGAGCCGGATTCCCTGGCAGGGTCGCGAATAAACGATCAATTGCGGGCCGGGGCGTGCGCGGTCGTTGGTTGGGAAAAATGACTGTTCCTTTCACACTCGTCTGCCAGTCAAAAGTAGGCTTCGAGCGGCATGCGTCGGAGATAAAGACGATGTGTTCGATTCCCGAGTTCCGCGCCGCCTCTATCGAGCCCGGGATATTAACCGCCTCATTTGGGTTCCGGTCTGCGCTCGCCAGCAACCAGTACTCGCAGTCGGGCGCCAGCAAGACGCCATGTCCGGCAAAGTACAGGAAGAGGGTTTTGAGGTTATGGCGTCTGACGAACTCGTCCACACTATCGAAGATATGTGTGGCTTTGAGGGGTGCTTCCTCTGAATCGGTCAGCGACACGACTTCAAAGCCATTCTGGCGAGCCCAGCCTGCAACACGCCTGGCCCCACTAACGGCGCCTCGCAGGACGGGCAGCGGACCACATCGATTTACGCCGAGAATCACCGCCGCTCGCTTCATAGCAGATGATATTGTAGCTTCGGGTTGCGGATATCACCTCGGCGCATGTCACCTGCCCGCTGGATCTGTCACAATGCTCAAGTGCAATCGACCGGCCGGGTCAACTGACACGGTTAATGACGCTAATTCGCCGTATAAAAATGCCTTCTGGCAAAGGAGGCGCGAATCGCACACACTTTCAGATCTCTTGGAGAGGCTGTCCGGATGTTTTCACGCGATTCGGCGCAGTTGCGAAAGTTTTCAAATAGGAACGAAGCCGCGAAAGCAGCCCAAACGATCGCGAGCAACTCGGTGTGGCGTCAGAGAACGGTGGATTTGTGGAAGACAAGCACACCCGACCGATTCAGAGGCGATATCAAGCGCGCGCACTCCCTGCCCTTTTCTTGTCTCGGCCCGTGACCAACTTGATTGCACTTACATTCTGGTCTGCAGTATGCTGACTGAACTTTGCTCCCGGCCCTCTCAACAATGTTGCTCGACATCACGCACGGGCTTTCCCAACTAACTGGATGGCCGAGCCAGAAGACCACGCTGCGGTTCCGGTACAATTTTGGACCGTCCCTCATGTATTTGGATCGGGCGGTGCAGAGGCACGGAGATTAACTCGAATCGTGGACTTCTACAGTCAGATGCTTTCTCAGGGCTTAAGGTGGTTGCTCTCGGTATTCGAATCGCCAACCCTTGCATGGAGTGCGCTAGAGATGCTGCCCAGCAATTCGTATGATGATACCGGTCGGGACGTGAATACTGTTTTCCGGAGACACTTCGAAGGACGCGGCATCGCCCTGAAAAGCAAATGTTTGATGTCGACGATCGTCGCACCGATGTTCAGGGCGACGCCATCGCGCAACAACACCACTTCGTCACTATGGCTGTGCTCGCCTTCGGTCGACTTGACGCGAGAATCGCGCCGACCTGGTACTTGATTCGTGCAGACTCACCCAGGGAAATTCACACTTTCGATTCGCTGGGAACGTTTTGCCAATTCGCGTGCCGATTTCCAACGCCTATCGCGAACGATTATCGAAGCATACGTCGCGATTCCGGCGCTCGCGATCAAAGGAGCGGTTTGCATCACGAATGTCGATGGGAAACGGTGCGCGAGATGGGGATGAAAGTTATCTCAGACTACATCAAATACAGGTCCCAATTCTTGCCCGCGGTAAAGTGGGCCGAAGTCTCGGGTTGAGGCGAACTTATGAAGTACCTGGTCTTGAAACGGCGGTTAGACGTAAGCGAGAATCCCTTTACTGAACCTGTTTCGGGTAGTAGCTTTTCGGGTACTCACTTTCCCTTCGACGCTGAACTGCGCGACCTCAGCGACGAAGACGCCGGCGAAGTGCGTCGAGACCAAGGGACAGAAGATATCATTCCGTCTATACCCTTCACCCTAATCGAGCCATTGGCAGGTTTCGAACCGACAACACTCGGCCAGAAGGGTTGGGGAATCGAGGCCGTCCGAGCGGATATTTGCGAGCTCGACGGAAAGGGTGTCAGGGTTGCTGTCCTCGATACCGGAATCGATAAAACGCATCCTGCTTTCGACGGTTTAGACTTCAAGGCAAATGATTTGATGGATTTCACTAAAGAGGCGCGGGGCGTACCTGGATCGGCCACCGATATTCACGGTCATGGCACGCACGTTGCCGGAACCATTTTCGGCCGCGATGTAGACGGCGTTCGCATTGGCATCGCTCGCGGCATTACACAAGTCCTGATTGGCAAGGTCATCGGGGGTAGCTCGGCTTCCACGGAGACGGTATTCAATGCAATTCAATGGGCACTGATTAACCGCGCTGACATAATCTCGATGTCCCTAGGAATGAATTTCCAACGTTTATGGGAACGCCTTACGACTGATGGGTTGCCGCCGGACATTGCACTTTCCCGGGCGCTCGAGGCCTACCAGTCTAATGTGCGTCTGTTTGATCGCCTTGCTGGCGCAGTGAGAGCAGGCGTTGCTTGCGGATATGGCGCACTTCTGGTCGCCGCTTCCGGGAACGCGAGTCGGAGGTCTGAAAACCCCCTGTTCACGGTCGCCGTTGCTCCGCCTGCGGCGGCAGATGGCTTTATCTCCGTGGGAGCGCTGTCCCAGAGTCCCGTGGCTGCGGCCCCGTTCTCCAATACGGGCTGCCTGATTTCGGCACCCGGCATTAACATCCCGTCCGCCAAACTCGGCGGTGGACTGACTGTCCTCAGCGGCACTAGCATGGCCACGCCCCATGTTGCCGGCGTGATTGCGCTGTGGCTGCAAAAGTTGTTCCCTTTTGGCAACAGGCCATCAGGGTGGGCGACCGACGTGCAGCGCGAACTCGAGAAGAGCGTAAAGTCCTTGCCCGGTGTCGCTAGGAATGATGTGGGTCTTGGGATGGTTCAGGCTCCTGAGTAGCCGCGATGTCAGATGAACGATCACAGTCGTATATTTGCGCCATAGTTCCCCCGGGGCAGAAAGGACTCAGACCGCGCGTCATCGGGATGGGAATTCTAGTGAGCCGGTCGGAGATACTCACATGTGCCCACGTCATCGATGCCGCTCTCGGCGAAAGGTGGCAGGAAGGAGACGGGAAAGTTCGCGTTTGCTTTCCATTCTATGGCGGCCGTTCTGAAGGCTTTCTGACCCTCGACGGGATAGTGGACCGAACTCGTTGGTCTCCTCCCGGCCAGCCGGAACCAAACAAGCTGACCGATATCGCAGTGATCCGGTTGCCGACCGTGCCCGCCTCCGTTAAACCCGCCGTTCTCGAAAAACACACGAAGGATGATGTGGCGACGATCTTCGGCTACCGCGAGATCGGACCGCCGAGCGGACCCGCGAGCCACCCAGAGGGAGAGCACCTCGAAGGGAAAATTCTCGGAAGCCTCCCAGGAGGGCGTGGGCAATTCGAGGGGACCTCCCAAATGGGGGCTACCGTCCAGCGAGGATTTAGCGGGTCAGGAGTTCAGCGCGGCAAACGCAATATTGTGGTCGGAATGATCGTCGAGGCTGATCGAGATCCTTCCAAGAAGATTGCTCAATTCATTGATGTTCCGTCCCTACAGCGCGCCCTCGGCAGAAAACGAACGGACTTGTACATTTGGGCGGCGGCGATACTCGTCATGATTGCTATCGCCAGTGGATATCACTACCGTCTGCTCCACAAGTCTCCTACGCAGAGGACGAACCCGATCGATAAGTCAGCCAAACTGATCGTTCCCCATCCAGATCAAACCGCGCGCAAACACAATGCTGAGCTGCCAACAACGTCGACGACGTCTGCAAAGCCTCAATCTTCAGCAGGACCTCGTCGTGTTCATTCGTGTGCAGAAGATCCCGCACTGGGCCAAAGCATCCAAGAGCTTACAGCAAAGATCCAACCTGATACAAAAACGGTTCAGCAGCTGAGCGTGTTTTATATAGGAAAAGCGGATGCAGACTTTGGAGAAACCTCCGATCAATGGTCGTGGAAGCACGATAGACTGGTGAGCCCGCAATTTAGCTCCGTCGTTGTGCAGGCAGTCACCGAGCACACGACTCCAACAGTCCGGCTTGTCTTTCAATGTGAGAATAACCACTGGGTTTTCAAAAAGGGTCTCTCGGTTGTCCAGTAGTTCGGATCAATCCGCGTGGCTATACCGAACGTTTCGAAGAAGTACCGTTTGTGCATCCTTACCTGAAAACACAACCTCGGTGACGACATACAACCTAGCTGGTGAAGCTCTCCGAAATCCGGAGAGCGGGAATGCGTACTCTTTCCACTCAGCAATTAGCGGGGTTTTGATCTTAGTCTCGCTACCGTCATCCCGCTGTTCGTTGGTCTTAACACCTATATAAACAGTTTCTCCACCCAAACCTCCTCTCATTTCGACAATTAGGGATTTGTACTTTGACATGTCAATAAACTGGCGATCCTTTAGATCTGCCTGCGGCGAATCCCATGTGATGTACACGACACCCCATTTCAGTCCTGCCGGATATGACAGCTTCAGGTGATCGCCATCTGTTGAAAGCCACTGTCGTCCCTGCGCACTGTCATCGACCCCCATGTTGTAGCCGGATTGTAATTCACCTTTCACAAGAACCTGCTGATCAACATCTTGGGCTTCACCGACATGTACGGCAGCCCCAAGGAGCACGAGCGAACTCCCCATAAACCTTCTGCGATTCATTTGCTTGCCTCTCCTAATGAACTCCTATAAACTGCGTCAATACTGTCCACAACACGAGGAGTCTAGCGGGCGAACTCTGGCTCACTTAGGCTACTTACGCCCTAAGACTGCTTCGCATGGTCGCGGACTTTGAACGAAATACCCGCCGCCATTTCGCAAGATGGTATCAACATGGCTGGTCGGCCACCCACCTGCGAGGAATGAATATTTTTGTCGCCCGCATATTATCACGCCCTCGGCCCTAACGCAATCGGATTCGGCAATCGATGATTTGATTGCCTCTTAGAACGTTCGAACGTTCTTCGCACAAAGCTTGTGATACGCGTTCGTCAGACACCTGAAATCGCTGTGCGATGTAAGCATCTCTCGTAATCAGTTTGACTGTGAACCTTTGGATCCGGCCGGGCGTTCGGCCGGATTTTGGCTTTGTATTTTACATCACCGCAGGTTTTGACTGGAAGAAGAATCCAAGCTTCAGGCCCGAATAGTTAGCCCCTCCGCCAGTTACCGTGCTATTTATGTGATAGCCGTCGTACCCCACTATTGCTCCCTACTTTTGGCCGATGTAAAGTTGGACACCGCCGCCATACTTCAGGAGGGCAGACGTCCCGCTTCCACTGAAAGACGTCTGCGATCCATTCTCATTCCCGTTAACATCTAGGCTCTGGTGGAAAAGTCCGCTGCCAAACTCGACATACGGTCGTAAACGGGAGTGCATGGTCGGCGTGAATCGCACTCCGCCGACAAATGAAAAAGTCTTGGAACTGGCGCTCGCCGACGTGGAACCCGACTGAACTGATGTGCTTCCTGTATTGATGCCAGAAAATTCGGTGAAAGGAGCGAGAAATCTCCATACCCGGACATTCAGGCAGCAGTATACATTGGTAGTCTCTTTTGCACCGCCGAAGTAAAAAGGCCCGATCCTGTCGAGTAGGCACTCGCCTGGACCCCTGGCAATCCGAAGGACCAGCCGCCCGTCGAGTAGAACGTGACCGCGCCGGTCTCGTCTGGAACAGTCTGCTGCGCATACAGAGACACGGCGCAAGGAAGCAATAGGAGCGCGATCATTGAGAGTTTTCTTGGCATCGCTGTTCTCCTTCACTCTTGCGGCCCCGGAGCGGTTTGCTGTAAGGCCGTTTGTGGCGCAAGACTTCCTGTTGCCGCCTGGTTGCTCGCGGGTTGCAAAAGCGTGTAGCTGCCATCGATGAAAGCGGTGATCGCGGTCCCGCTTGGGACGTTTACGTCTTTCCCATGCATTAGAAGGAACAGGGGCGAAACAAGCAATGTGCCTGCGATTACAGCTCCGCTCTTGTCCTTGCCTTGCTGAGTCGATGTGGCGCGGACTTTGACATTGTTTCCATCTGGAAGATGAATGTAGTCGATGGCGAAATCCAATCTGCCGGCGCGGCCCATCCGTTTCTTAGGTTCGGCTGTTACCACGTGACCCTCGGCCGGGGCACCGCGTGGAATCGCTATGAAATTGGCCGAACGAACATCATCGGCCACTTCGAAATGGACAACCTGACCGCTCTGTGCTGTCGCCGAACTGAGTGGCTCTCTCAGTACGAGGCGAACGGATGTACCGTCCGCCAGTTTCGGGGGGACTGGTGCCTGTCCGGCAACGAAGCTCGTATTGATAATAGCCAGCCCGAGCACCGCGGCGAAGTTCTTGTACCTACACATAAAGACTCTCCTGTTTGTTGGCGTTTTGTGATCTGCGCAAGCCTATTCGGGTCTGCGCACGCACAGGAAAGGCACGCAGCATACCGTTTTCGGCAAACCACTGTTTGAACGCGACTGCTGATTGATTTCTATGACTTAGCCGAGGACAGCAAAATCAAGTACATGAGCGCCGGGCGCCCGGTATCAAAGCCTTATACAGCTGCCGCATAGCCGTTAGACAGCGACTCTGCACGACGAACCCCGAAGGACCGAATGCCCCGTGACGCGATTGAATGCGGATACGCAACCGACTCGAATGCGGTAATCTGCATCAATAGCCAACAAGGCCGTATGCCGGACGATTTCCTCGACATTCATTACACCGAACTCGGCTCGTCCGAAACACACATCCCCGGTGCGAATGACCCTACGGTGAAGACGACCGCTCGCAGCGGCAATCCGCCTTCCTTCGCCCCCGGCGAGGTGCTCGCAAACAGGTATCAAATTGCCTGTTTTCTCGGCAGCGGCGGAATGGGCGAGGTGTACGCGGCGACCGACACTTTGCTGCAAACGCAAGTAGCGCTCAAAGTCATCCGACCGGAAATCGCTTACAGTGAACGCGCAGCCCTACATTTTCGGCAGGAGATACAACTCGCCAGGAAAGTAACTCATCCAAACGTTTGCCGCATTTTCGAAGTTGGGACGGCCGGGGCAGTCGGTTCCAGACCAGGCGCCGCGACGGAATGTTTTCTATTTCTCACGATGGAACTCGTCGGAGGCGAATCGCTAGCCGAAAAATTGCGATCCGGAAGGATACTGGCGACGGCTGAAGCACTCCAGATTTTTGCTCAAGTCGCCGAAGGGCTGGCGGCGGCGCACAGGGCCGGCGTAATCCACGGCGATCTGAAACCGGGCAACATCATGCTGGCGGGCACCGAGCACGGAGTTCGTGCCGTTATCACCGACTTTGGTCTCGCAGTTTCGACGGTGAGTTGTCCAAATTCGAACCACGCTGACCATTTGCAAACGCGGAAAATTGGCACGCCGGGCTACATGTCGCCAGAGCAATATCAAGGCATTGCCGTCACTCCCGCAAGCGATCTCTATTCGCTCGGCATCGTTATATACGTGAGCGTCACCGGTCACTTGCCGGTCCTGAGCGCGACTTCTCGCGAAGCGGGTAAGGAACAGGAAAAGAAGATCCGTCGAGATGTCCGATCTCTTCCACGAAATTGGGCAAACGCAATACTGCGATGCCTGGCAACCGATCCAGCGCGGCGCTTCAGAGATGCTACGGAACTGCTGGAATCCGTGCAGCCACGGAGGAGCGACAGCCGATTGTTGCTTCGCCGCCTGGGCCCGAGATGGGTTTCTGTTGTCTTATACGGCTCCGCCTTGGTCTTGCTAAGTATTGCCTGCTTTTGGATTGTGTCCCAAGCCCGAAACCACAGAAACCGGTATTCTCTTCCGAACCATAAGCAAATAGCAGTGATTCCATTCGAAGCGACCGATGGGGATCCGCGCGGCGCTGCGTTCGGAAGAGGATTAGCCGAAACCGTCACCGCTCGACTCACGAAATTGACCGTGACTCAGCCAATCCAGGTTGTTCCTGCGGGTGAGATTCGAGATGAGCACGTCAAAACAGTGCAGCAGGCAAGGCGAGACTTCGGCGTGAACCTGGGAATCGAAGGCAGCGTCCGGCGTTATCAGATGAAAATGCGAGTCACGTACAACTTGGTTGACGCCAACTCTCTCACGGATCTCTACAGCGAGACACTCACGGTTGGTGACGAAGATCCGTTCGCTCTCGAGGATCAAGTCTCCGCAAGCATCGAGAACGCGCTGCATCTTGAACTGAGCCGCGATCGCGAATCGGGAACGTTTCGCCCGACCACCCGGCCCGTGGCATACGATTTCTATCTGCAAGGCCGCGGCTATTTGCAAGATTACGCTCGACCGCAAGCCGTTGAAAGCGCGATTAACGTTTTCGCACGGGCTATCGAACTCGATCCAGGGTACGGACCTGCCTACGCCGGCTTAGGAGAGGCATATTGGTATCGCTACGAAGAGACCAGAGATGATTCACTCGTGCGTAAGGCACAAAATTCGTGCCGCAAAGCTGTCCAACTGCAAGGTAGCTCGCCAGAAGGACACATCTGCTTGGGCACCGTCTTTATAGGGACTAACGATTATTCATCCGCGGAGGCGCAATTTCATCAGGCTCTTGATTTAGACCCAATTAACGATGAGGCGCTGCGAGGTGTGGGAGCGGCTCTTGCCGCATTAGGTAAGCCTAAACAAGCGGAAGAGACTTACCAACGAGCCGTCCAGCTCAGGCCAAATTTCTGGGTTGGCTACAACATGCTAGGCGTCTTTTACTTTCAAGTAGGGCGTTATGCAGATGCTGAGACGATGTTTCGCCAAGTCGTGGCCCTGTCTCCTGACAATTACCGGGGGCCCAGCAATATCGGAGGGCTTTATCTGCTGCAAGGCAGGTACGCCGATGCAGTTCTTTTTTTGCAGCGGGCCGTATCGTTGCGTCCGGCTTCGGACGCTTACTCGAACCTCGGGTCGGCCTACTTTTTCCTGCACCGCTTCATCCAGGCCGCGGAAGTGTATCGAACGGCAATCAGCAAGAGCGAGTTCGACTACATACTATGGGGCAATTTGGCCGAAGCGACTCTTCGAATCCCTAGGAGTCGAGAGGAGTCACGCCACCTTTACGAAAGGGCGATCGACTTAGCTCAGCAGCAATTGCGAACTACACCGAAAGATGCGACACTGCTAGGAAATTTGGCTCTGTATAACGCCACTCTAGGGCGCAAAGCTCGGGCGTTGGATTATGTCGAGAGAGCTCTTGCAGAGCGTGGGGCTGATCCACTCGTCCGGTTCAAGGCTGCGGAAGTTTTCAAGAGGTGTGGTGACGTCCCGCGTGCTTTGCATTGGCTTTCAGCAGCTGTCGATGCCGGATACTCCAGGACGTTTGCGCAAGATACGCCGTCTTTCGAGGATCTGCATGCCGATGCTCGTTTCCAGCGAATCTTCGAAAGATGAGAATCAGCCGGGTCAATCGTTGGGCTTCAATGCGGATCGCGAATGATTATCGTGGGATCCTGCGGCGGTGTCTGCAAGCCCTCCAGTTCAACCTCATCCGCGGACCTCACCTGATACTTCAATTCGCCCTTTGTTGTGTGCTTGCTGATAGGTCCGGATAGCGCTGTTCCGTTCGGTGGCAAATCGAAAGTTTCGGTGCCACCCTCAAACGGCGATCCATGATGGAAACGGATCACAAAACTTTGATCAGTGTTATTGGTCCATCGAATCCGTGACCCGATGCCCAGTGGTGCGCGCTCGGGCTCTACGGCGTTCTCTCCCAAGACTCTCACATCCACAACTTCACCTAGGGGTGAGCTTCCGGTGCCTTCAGCGGTGGTTGACATAACACCTTACCTCAGATTCGTTCGAGTAGTATATACTACCGCAGAACCTAACAGTCTGCTTTGCAATTCCACTACCACTGAAAGAGTGAACGCTCTGTGCTTCGAGTTTCGATATCCTTGGAGGGATCCACGATCGGGGAGTGCTGCTTTTCCGACGATGAATCCATCGTCACCATCGGACGCGCATCGGACAACGACATACTGCTGCCAGATCCGGCCAAGAAAGTTTCTCGCCACCACGCGGTGTTGATCAAACCCAGCAACCTAACCGAATCGCATTTCGTTCGGGACCTCGGTAGCCGTTATGGGGTCGGGGTCCGGGAACGACTGATGAGATGTGCCCATTTAGGGAACGGCGAAACTTTCACCATTGCCGATTACACTTTGAGGTTGAACACAGATCATCGCACAGCTCATGTAGACCGCTTGCGCATCGTATCGAAACAACGTCCTGAACATCTCTACGACGCCAGCACGATGGGATTGGAAAGGGATTCAAAGTTGAGCTGGGTGGCCAATACTGCTCGGCAAGTGGAGTTGCGGGCAGAAATAGGACAATTTAGAGCTTTCGAGAATCCCTGCGATTGTGCAGGAGCTTTGATGCCTGCGCTGTGCGCAGCTGTGCAGGCAAGCAAAGGATTTGTGAGATTATTTCGACACGGCAGAGAGAGGCCGTACATCGATATCGGCATCGCTGGAATGCAGGAGGCTGATGCGATTGAGATTGCCGATTCCAACTTCCTGAGGCATCTTAAGAAGGGTAGCGCGTTTGTGGAGGCTGATGTGGTGCTCTCGCCTGTGATGAGTTCCACTGATGTGATCGGTTTCATCGCGGTGGGCAAATCGGCGGGCTCAATCCCATTTTCCTCCGACGATGTGGATTTCTTGGTCGAGATCGGCAAGCTTCTGGGAGACCAATTCTCGGCAGATTGTCTGGAAGGACGAGCGAACGGCAGCACAGAGGCATTCCACTGGCCCGAAATTCTCATCGGCAATAGTGAGGGGATTAAGAAAGTTAGGCAGCAGATCGCCATCGTCGCAAAAAGCACCGACAATGTGCTCATCGTCGGAGAAACTGGAACAGGCAAGGAGTTGGTCGCACGGGAAATCCATCGAAAATCTGGTCGAACCGGGGAATTCGTAGAGCAGAATGCGGCGCAACTCACAGAATCGCTCGCGGAATCGGTTGTTTTTGGGTACGTGGCGAAATCGGGGATCGCTGGAGCGGATATCAAGGGCGCTCCTGGCTGGTTTGAGCTTGCGAATCGTGGCACGCTGTTTCTTGATGAGGTCCACGGGCTCAATACGGTGTTGCAAGACAAGTTCCTCAGAGCGCTGCAGGAAAAGAAGGTTTCCCGGATCGGTGCTCGTGAACCCAAAGTAGTTGATGTCAAGGTTATCGCCGCGACCGACTTTGATCTCGAAAGGGCGATAGACAACGGCGTTTTGAGAAGGGCCTTCTACTTTCGGTTCGAAGAGCGCATCTGCGTGCCGCCGCTTCGCGAACGGAAACAGGATATTCCGGTGCTCGCCTACTACTTTCTTGACAATTTGCCTGCGGAACCGAATATCGTCCCCAGGTGTATCTCACATAAGGCTATGGATTGCCTACTTCGGTATGATTGGCCCGGCAATGTGCGCGAGTTGCAAAGCTGTATAAAGAACGCTGCCAGGACGGGCACCGATGTGATCTTTACTTGGAATCTCCCAGATCATATTCAGAAACCCGCAATCAAGGCTGTTGCTGCCGCCCTTGACAACACTGTAACGCCGATTTCCAGTTCGCGACCTCGCGTTCAAACACTCACAGACCTTGAGCGCGACAAAATCCTTGAAACGCTAGAAGTCACGCACGGCAATAAGACGCAATCCTCACAGTTGCTTGGGATCACCCGTATGACGCTCCTTAACAAGATGGACAAGTTTGGAATACCACGGAACTACGGAGAGATCTTGAACAGAGCGTAAACAGGTGCGTTCTTTAGGCCGACTGATCGGGGTCGAGCACATATCGCAATTGCTGAGCTATGGACCTTATTTAGACCCTACGCCTCGGGCCATCATGCACCGCCAGGCACCGGCGTATGGACCGGAAATTAGCCAATCAACGCCCTCAAGGACTTAGACGACGTTAAATGCGTTGTTAAACGAATGCGTCTCAACGTTAAACTCAGCTGCTCGGGCCGCATTCGAGTTTTCGGACATTACGAGTTGTCCGTACCACGGATGGAAGCAGTAGCGCACTTGTTCCATCGGTCTTATTCAGATCCGCAGCGCAGAATCATTGCTAACCCAATCACTGGGACGGCTTACTAGCCTAGTATCGCGCCGCCGATTGAGCGGAACTTTGATTTTTCGGTCCTTACGGGATCACAGGATCACAGTGGAACGTGGATCAACGTATCC
>JBAUUG010000467.1:0-8070 GCA_049582585.1 Bryobacteraceae bacterium
GTTAAACGGCGGGATCGCTATCGTCGCTGGAATCAGATGAAAATCGTGGAGGGGAAATGCAGAATCTTATCGTTTGCATGAGGTCGCACCTGACCTCAGCGGCTGCGCTGTTCACCATGCTGGTATCGCTCGGCCCCGTTTCGGTGAAGGCAGCACAGGCTGGCTCACCCGGCGGTCAGCCGCAGACCAGCAAGCGGGAATTGAGCGTGCCGCATTTGCGCAAAGTAGGTAACGCCACTCAGATGGTCGTGGACGGTCGTCCGTACCTCATGCTTGCGGGAGAGCTGCACAATTCAAGCGCATCCAGCGCATCCTATATGGAGCCGATATGGCCGAAGCTAGCCGGTTTGCATCTGAATACAGTCGTCAGTACCGTTTCGTGGGAACTGATCGAACCTGTCGAAGGAAAATTCGACTTCACTTCCGTCAACAGCCAAATTCGTTCCGCCCAGCAGCACGGACTCCATCTGGTTCTCATCTGGTTTGCTACCTGGAAGAATGCAAGCGATAGTTACGCGCCGATGTGGGTCAAAAAGGACCAACAGCGGTTTCCGCCGGCGCTGGTGCATGGGCCCGGAACGTTTATGGGCATGCGCATGTCATCGCTGAGTTCGCTCGGTGAGGACACCATCGCCGCTGATGCGAAAGCGTTCGCTACTTTGATGAGGCATCTCCGCGAATTCGACACGCGCCATACGGTCATCATGATGCAGGTGGAAAATGAGACGGGCTTGCTAGGAGACAGCCGCGATCGTTCAGCCCTCGCGGAGGCCGCTTGGTCGAAGCCCGTGCCCAGCGAACTCATGAACTATCTGACTGAACACAAAACTTCTCTGCTGCCGGAGCTAGCGGCTATCTGGGAAGCCCATGGATCCAAGACGTCGGGGACGTGGGCAGAGGTGTTTGGGACGGAACCGGCTGCTGACGAGGTGTTTATGGCTTGGTTCATTGGACGCGCCGTGGGCAGGGTCGCAGAAGCTGGGAAGGCGGAGTTGCCGATCCCTATGTACGTGAATGCCTGGTTGGGGCCTCAGCCAGGCCAAAAGCTGCCCGGTCAGTATCCAAGCGGCGGCCCCGTCGCAGGTATGCTCGACGTTTGGCGCGCCGCCGCTCCGAAGTTAGACTTCTTCTCTCCGGACATTTACGTTGCGGATTTCCAGGGCGTGTGCAATCTCTACGTGCGCTCAGGCAATCCGCTCTTTATTCCTGAGGCTCGAACGAACGTAGCGAACTTATTTTGGGCCGTGGGCCACGAATTAGCCCTCGGCTATTCACCTTTCGGCGTCGAGGATGTCGTCGATTTCAAACCCCTGGCGTCAGCCTACGCAACTCTGCGCGAGCTTGCGCCGATGATTCTTACATATGCGCCGGAAGGAAAAGTGATGGCTGTTATCGAGGGGAACGAATCGTCAGTCAAACAATTTCAACAGGCAACAGGCCTAGCAATCAAGTTTGGAGGTTTGCAAACCCTGTTCTCGAACGGGCGTAAGGGTCAGGACGCGCAAAAAGATCTTCCGCCCGCACCTGCCGATATGCAGTCCTTTACGAAGCCAGAACCCGACAAACGCGGATTTGCGCTGGTTATTCAGACTGCGCCCGATATCTTCATCATCGCCGGCTCGAATGTTTTGCTGACGAATTCGGACCGGCTGCTCGGCAAGATAGACGAAGGCTCATTTCGGAACGACCAGTGGGTGCCGGGTCGTCGTCTCAACGGAGACGAGACGTTTTCAGGGAACTTCGCACTGCTAGGTTCCGAAACCATCAATGTTCGAAGAGTTACGACCTACACTCCGGAATGAGGTAGACCGGCATACTGCGCAAGCCGGAGCCGCCTTAGCCGGCTGTACTAAGAACAGGGCTGCTGCTAGGCTTCATGAGGTCGCCTCAGACGTCCGGGACGCAATGCCCAAAGTTGTCTGCAAGCGCATCAACTCCGCTGAGGTGCGCGAGGCACAGTAGCTCCCGCGCTCGTTGACAGACGGGCGGAACTCCTGGCTTTGGATAGATCCGCTGTGGTGGGCAACTATTAACGACGGTCGCGCCTTCTCGCTGAAAAACCGGCTTACGTCGAACTGAGATCGGACTAGTATAGACCCCGCCGTTCCCAATGGAATGGAACGCCGCTTCGCAAGGACTGAGCTGATTGTTTCCGGCTCGCCAGGCGTTCGGGAGCTTCTCGGAGGGAAGCTATGGACCTGCCAAGCGAGAGTCGATGCGCCGCCGTTCTGGGCAGAGTCGCACGTTCCTCACAGTTACTCAGAAGGCAGGAGCTAGCGTAAGCAGTTCTGCGCCGTCCGAGGTATGCTGCGGTTGAAACATGAATGCAGCAAGATCCCGAAAGCTTGCCACCGAGAGCCTGTCCTCGGCCTTGCACGGCGTCCATTATATGGAATACGGCTCGAGCGCGACGTATCCGCGATCCTCGGCCGCGATCAAACCGGGTGGCTGCCCGCTCCACATCACCAGCGCGCGGCCGGCGAGCGACTCATCGCGAATCAACGCCACCACCGCCTGCGCGACTTCGTCGAGCGTCGTCAACACCGGCGGGATGCGCGGGTTCTGTTGCTGTTCGGGCGTCAGCGCGTCCCAGTAGCTTTTCACCTCGGGCGTGGCGAGCCAGTCGGGGACCAGGCAGTTGACGCGAATTTTGGCGGTTTCGCGCAGATGCGCGTGCGTGGTCACGAGGCGCAGGACACCGATCTTAGCGATGTCGTAGGCGGGCATCTTCGAATGGGCCGATCCGTGGCAGAGCGCCGAAGTCGAGCTGACGTTGACGATCGCGCCGCCACCGCGTCGCTTCATCGCGGCGACGCCAAAGTGAATGCCGTAAAGGGCGCCGAAGAGATCGATGCGAAGGGTGTCATAGCTGTCCTCGATCGCGGCGCCCGGCCGATACCCGGGCCCGGAGGCATTGCTGACGAGGATATCCAAGCCGCCGCATTTTTCCTCGGCGAACGCTACGAGGCGTGCGACCTCGTCCTGCACGGATACGTCGCAGCGAAAGAACTCCGCACGGCCGCCGGCCGACGCAATGAGGCGTTTCGTCTCCCGGCCGCCCGACTCGTTGATATCGGACACGACGACATGACAGTCCTCGGCCGCGAGCCGCCGCGCCTCTGCCCGCCCGGAGCCTTCACCGCCGGAGCCGGTCACGATTGCCACTTTTCCCGCGAGTTCCACGGCACTATTCTAGGACGTAAATTCGCCGAGAGCCCAGGACGACGGTGGCGTTGCGCACGTGACACGATTGCTGGACACGCTCCGAACCCGAAGGAGTGACCCCCATTGAGATCCCTATACGCCGAGGTTTCAGGGCGCCCCCGTCAGGCGTTAGCTTACGATGCGGCCCGGGGTTCTGAATGATTGTTTCACTTGTCCGACAACCCCACTTCGGGGGAAATGAAGCTCGTCGGAACTGTAGGCCCATCTGTGCGCCCGGTACTGACCGGCCTCGATGCAGTGCCTACCTCGTCAGGCTTCAACTCACCTGCGATTTTCAGATTGTCAAAAGCCGGATGCTTGGTGAACGACCAATGTACATGCACCACTTTCCACTGATTGGCGGTCCGACGATAAACCTGGGTTGAGTTCCAGCGTGTGGCGATCTTTTCTGAACCGTCTGGAGCATGGACGTAATTGACAAGGTTGTACGACAGCACGGCCATGGCGCCATCCGTGACCACCAGCGGGTTGATGATCTCGTAGCGGTCGATCCGAACCCTCCCGGCCCATACGGTGTGGAAGTATTCCGCGACTGCCGTCCGTCCGTCGAGACGCTTTTCTGTGATCGGGTCAAAGAAAGTGACATCGTCAGCATAGATATCGAGAGCGCCGTCGACATCTCCGCTGTTCCAGCGCTCGTTCGTACGCTGCTCGAGCGACAGTAGTGTTGCGGTAGTCGTGTTGACATCAGTATTGTTCTGCATAGTGTTCTCCTAGATTTAAGTCCCGAGAGCCGGCTGAAAGGCGGCGCCCTCGATGAGCGCCGCAGCGAGGCGGCAAAATTACGTCATCGGCCGCAGCCTCATGAACGGCCGAGGCTCTTCCGGGCCACCAGTGGTCCTTATTCCACTCGGGTAAGTGTCCAAATCGCCTGAGGCAACGGAGGGGGAGGTACGCTCGCGCCCATGACCATTTTCACCATTTTCAGCGTCAGTGAGTTTCCATGAATTTCGAAAGAGTAAGTGACACTTCCGCCCATCAGCTCCGGGTTCTTGGACACCGTCGGATGCATGATCAGCGCGCCACCGTTTACCTCGTACATCCCGGTGTTGGCCACATAAGGGCCATAGACGGCGAGGATCTCTTGCGCACTTGCTTTCGGCATTTCAGGTAGCGTAGGGTGGATCGGACGGGGATGGTCCCCCATCACCATCATGAGGCTGAAGTACTTTCCAGTGAACAAATACAACCCCGGCTGTGGATTGGTGACCGTGCGTGCATTTGCACCTGTCATTTGAACGTTGGTGACCTGCCACGCTCCCCTAAGCGATGTGGATTCCTGTTGAGCCGGCGCGATGCCGCTCGTCAGCAAAAGAGCGCACAGGAATCCTAGCGTTGTTTTCATGATGGCCGCGGCATCTGTATTGAGATTAGTAGTCATTTGCATGTCCTTTCCTACGCATTGAAAGCCGATCGAAAGTCGGTGCGCTCGATGAGCCTGCGGAGCGAAGCGGCGAAATCGGGCGGCTCGTGAAACGGGTGCGTCCGGTGGATTTCCGCATACGCGGCGTAGAGTGCATCGAGATCCTCGGACCGTTTTTCCGCCACTTCGCGCACCTGGATAATGCGCTCGCGAGCGAACAGTAGATTCTGCGGATCGAGGTAGCCCAACTGGATGAATCCCTGGGTCTTTTTTGCACAGCGGCACGGATTCGATGCCTTTATCAGTCCGCACTTGCCCTGCATGAAATTGCACAGGTCGCGCCGCGCGCGGGCCAGCTTCTGACGGAAGCTGTAGCGCGAGATGTCGAGCAGCTCGGCTCCCACGCGGTCCGCTACGCCGAAGATCTCCCCGAGCACGTATATGAGCCGCTGCTCCCGATCGAGGCAGAGCAGCATGGCGGATGTGCAGCCGATCTTGGCCTCCTCTACCAGCAACTGTGCGTCGGGCCTCTGCGAATCGGGGGCGGGCAGATCGGCCTCCGGGGTGCTGTCCAGTTCGCGGCCGTAATCCTCGAACGTCATCTCCCTGGTTTCGGCGCGGGCACGCTTCATGTTCAGCAGGTGGTTGACCGCGAGACGGTACAACCAGGTTCGAAATTGGCTGTCGCCCCGGAACGTGGATAGCTTCGTGAGGACCTTGATGAGAATTTCCTGTGTTGCGTCTTCAGCATCCTGGGGCAAGCACACCATCCGGAGGGCGATATTGTAGATCCAGCGCTGATGCCGGTTTATGAGCAAGTCCAGGGCTTCTTTGCTGCCCGACTGCACGAGCCGGACCAGAGCCTGGTCCTCGGCCTCCGTCAGGGCCGTATCGGCGAGCGGATTCGGATGGATCATCATCTCCTATAGTTTGGACACGCCGAATCATGGCAGTGTGACAGCGGTGCGCCGGACATTATTCACGTGCCTGCTCCCCGGTCGGCAATCCGGACAGTAGTCTGCTAGACGCCGTCAGCAAATCCGTCTCACTGGTTCAAAAACCGGCTTGTCTGAAACTGGAATTGCGACGAATGGATCGTTGGTATGCGCGAAAGGTTTACCGCCCCTGGACGCACCCTCTCTCGCGCGGTAGCGGCGGGAGCCTTCTTTGGGCGATCGCAATAGGATCGTAATGAAATCGTTCTTGGATGCGTTCAATGCATTGTGTGCGGTTGCAAAATCAATAACTTGCCTGTTTTCAATGCCGCACCAGAGTTCGAATCCCATTAGGGATGCCCCACGTCGATAATCAACCATTGAAAGTGGCGCTTGAGCACAGCGAGTGGCCAGAACGCTACCAGCAGAGGGGGGAAGAGCGCTTCCGTGCACAAGTAGCTTAACTTAAGTTGCGCCTGAACTATACACTTCAGATAATTGAAATGAAGAGTTTCGATGAGCACTAACGCCAATGACTCCATCGTGGTTTCCGCGCTGACCGCCCGCAACGGCTTCGGTAAGCTGCTGCGCCGGGTCGAGGATGAACACCGCTCTCTCGTGATCGAGAAGCGCGGCACACCCAAGGCAGTATTGCTTAGCATCGGCGATTATGTGCGCCTTGCCGCCCCCGAACCGGAGGTGCTGAAGCTCATCGGGGAAGAGTCCCGGCGCAAGGGCACGGACAAGCTCACGTCGGGCCAGATTGATCAGGTCATCAAAGCGACCCGCGCCCAAAAATCGAAGCGAGGATGATCCCGCTTCGACTCGTTGTCGACACCAATATCGTCGTCTCGGCAGCGTTAAAGCCTAATGGACTCCAGCGGACCGTCCTGTTGCTGGCGACCACCAAACCAGTCGCGCTATATGTTTCCGAGGCCGTTCTTGCCGAATACCGCGAAGTGCTGGCGCGGCCGGAGCTGAAGATTCGCAAGGGTCTCCGGCTGCAGCTCCTGCAGCTCATCAGGAATCGATCGCATTCGGTGGCGCCGTCACGCGCGCTGCGGGTGACGAAGGACGCGGAAGATAACAAGTTCCTGGAATGCGCGGACGCCGCTCGCGCCGACTATCTGGTGACCGGAAATGCTCGACATCTTCCGAAGTTCTGGAAGAAAACCAAAGTAATCACGTCACGGGAGTTTATGGACATCGTGGCTCCGCACCTGATTCAATAGGGTGAGCGAGCCTACGCGACCACCAACCAAATACGTGCAGCGGGTCCATTTTGAAGGCTCTACAACAGCGCTTATCACGTTACGCTTGATAAGCAGAACAGGTTTGATCATGCGCCAACCCATCGTGATTCGAACACCATATCCTACGCCGGAGGAAGTGGCCAAGGACTACGGTGTATCAAGGAAACGGCTGAAGGAGCTCGGCGCTTTAGTGGACGAGTTTCTTTCGAGGTCCTCGAGCTCGAAGGCCAAGAAGGGACAAAACGTAAATGTCCTTTCGCAGTCTGGCCCGAGCCGGAAGCGAAGGAACAAGTACTAGTTGAGCCAGATTCGTCCTCATTCGCTTTTGCGTTAACCAGTGACTTCACATAAGTAGATGTAAATTGCTGATTCTAAACGATTTACTGAAGCTAATGGGAGTCGGAAGCGGGCACGTCCTTTTCTTGCTAGAACTTGTTGAAAACGCACGATTGCAGTAGTTGCCATGATTGCTCGTTTTGCTGCTGCATGTTACCTGATGTCACCCGGGATTGGGGAATGCCGGAACGCGTGAGTCCTTGCGCCCGATTTGCGCGGCGCGTCAGTAAACGGATTTGAGCGCCTAAGTCTGGACCAGGAGGCCGGTGGTTCGAATCCACTCGCACCGATCCTTTCGCAAGCAAGTTGCTGCAAAATGAGCGATTTGGCAATAGGAAGCAGAGGGCTCTCGAGAACTCCTCTCTCGCTTTGAGCGTCTGTTTTTCGGCCTTCCAATGCGGATATTGGACGGCTAATGGACGGAAGCTCTGCGCGGTAAAGTTGACGGAATCGTTTACACCAACAATTACGCTCGGCCAAACGATTGGGCGACCTGCCGCGTACGCCACGTGACTTCGGTATGGAGTGATGTTCTAGTCGATGCCCTATCCGCCGCAGCGCGGGAGCGGTTTGTGGGTTAGAGCGTTTGCCTCCGGAGCAGAAGGCCGCTGGTTCGAGTCCAGCCGGGCGCACCAACTCGCTGAAATGTAGAGAGTTACCTCGTTTCAAATCGCCGTGGCCGTTTGCTTCTGGTAAACGGCCTAGCCAACCTTAATTAAACAGCAATTAAACAGCCGCTGTGCGGCTATCGTATTGTCGCTTCTTAATCAGTGATAAAACACGTCGCCGCCAGGCGCGACCTAAGGTGGGCCTCGGCAAGTTTCCGGAAACCCGACTTGAACGAAGCCGAAGCGGCAGACGCTACGCGTGGGCGCAGTAGCGGCGGTTTCTAAGCTGGGATAGTTTGGGTCACAAAGGAGGTCCTTGTGACCCAGCTACGAAAAATAATGCTCGAGGA
>JBAUUG010000468.1:0-31509 GCA_049582585.1 Bryobacteraceae bacterium
GTGCGGCGTATGAGCGAGGCAGCTTCGGCTGAAACTCGGCAAAGACATTCAGATCGGTGCGAAGAGTCTTTCGGTCATTCATGTCCGCTGAGTAAACACCGGACCAGAAGAACGTTTTACCTGGCACTTGTTCGAGGCCTTCCAGATCGACGCCTTTTCCCGCCAAAAATTCGCGATCCTCATCCCCGAAATCGTCCCCCACCACCGCGACGATGGAGGTCTCCGTGAAATAACTGGCGCTTAGCGCGATGTAAGTACAAGCGCCGCCTAGGGCGCGATCGCGTCTTCCGTGCGGAGTCTCGATCGCATCATACGCAACAGACCCGATTACAACTAATGACATTGTTCGCATTGTACTGGACGCGCGCGCAAAGCGAGAATCAAAAGAACTTCAAAACTCCGCAAACCGTTCGCTGCCGCTACAATACGCTTGTGCGATTCCTGATCGTCAGCGATCTGCACGCGAACTGGCACGCGCTGAAAGCGGTGCTCGCCGACGCGAAAGAGAATTTCGAGCAGATTGTCTGCTGTGGCGACCTGGTGGGATATAATCCGCATCCTTCCCGCGTGCTGGATTGGACGAGAGCGAATTGCGCCTCCGTCATTCGCGGGAATCACGACAAAGTGGTTGCCGGCATCGAAGACCTGGAATGGTTCAACGATATCGCGCAGGTTGCCGCTCGTTGGACAATCGCAAAGCTCAAGCCTGAGCAGCTCGGCTATTTGCGAGAACTGCCGATGGGCCCGCTCGCGCTCGAGTATTTCCAAATCTTTCACGGTTCTCCGCGAGACGAGGACGAATATGTGACAACTGTGCTCGAAGCGACGCCCTGCTTCGCTCATTTTGAGAGGCCGTTGGCATTTTTTGGGCACACCCACATGCAGGGCGGATTCATTTCAAAACGGGGCCGGGTCAGCGCTCTCGCGCAGGTCGGGAAATCGGAGACTGAATCGGCTATCGAGCTCGAGGCGGATTACTTATACATGGTTAATCCCGGATCTGTCGGCCAGCCGCGTGACGGTGATCCGCGCGCCGCGTACGCAATTTTCGATCCCGAGAGAAACTTGGTCCTGCTCCGCCGCGTCGAGTATCCAATCGAGAAGACTTCAGACGAGATCAAGAAAGCCGGATTACCCGACGTGCTCGCGTTCCGTTTGTTCCGTGGGATTTAACTGAATGAGGCCGTTTACTTCGTTCGCGGCTCCGACTCCAGTTTTCGGGTGAACGAAGAAGGTTTTGAGCTTCCCGGCGGCGGCTTTTCCGACCACTTTGCTCAACTCCTCATCGGATGCTTGCCGTACCCGCTCAAGGCTGCCGAATGTTCGTAAGAGCTTCTCGACAGTTATTTCGCCGATACCGGGCACCTCGTGCAGCTCCGATGTCAGCCGCTGAGCGTTTCGCCGGGTGCGATGAAAGGTCACGGCAAAGCGATGCGCTTCATCGCGGATGATTTGAACGAGATGCAAAATCGGTGAGAATTTGTCGAGAATAATCGGCTCGTCTTCCTGGCCATAAACGTAAATCCACTCTTCGCGTTTCGCTATCGACGCGATCGGCTGATAAGTGTTGCCAATCGCCTCCAGAGCCTCAGCGGCGGCATGCAATTGTCCCAAGCCTCCGTCCACCAGGACGAGGCTCGGAAACGGTTGCTTCTCTTCCTGCAACCTTGAATATCGCCGCGTGATCACCTCGCGCATGGAGGCGAAATCGTCATTGCCGGCCACCGTCCGAATGATGAACTTGCGATAGTCCGCCTTCTTCATCTTGCCGTCTTCCCACACCACCATGCTGGCTACTTTGTCGGTTCCTTGTATGTGAGAAATGTCGAAGCATTCGATGCGCCTGGGCAATCCAGGCAGGTTCAACAGATCCTGCAGTGCCTCTTGAACGGCTCTCGAGGAAGGCTTCATTACGCGAAAGCGCTGATCGAAGCTGTGCTTCGCGTTTGTCTCAACCAGAGATAACAACGCTTTCTTCGATCCGCGATGCGGCGTTGTGATCTCTACTCGCCTCCCGCGAAGATCCGAAAGAAACTCCTCCAGCTCTAAGCGTCCCTCGAAATCTGCCGGAACATGAATGTGTCCGGGAAGATATTGTTGGCCGAGATAAACCTGTTTCAGCAGCGCCTCAAAAAATTCCGCCGCGTTGAACTCCATTTGATCTTCCCAGAAAAACTCCCGGCGATCGACAATCTTGCCGTTTCGAAGGTGAAATAAGTTCACCGCGACCAGCGGCGGCTCGGCATGATAAGCGAATATATCGATGTCCTCGCCTTCCACCGCAGCCATCTTTTGTTTCTGCTCCATCTCGCGAACCGTTGAGGTCAGATTGCGCAGGCTTGCCGCTTCCTCAAATCGCATTTCGTCTGAAGCGACGGCCATGCGTCGTTCCAGCTCGTTCGCGAGGTCGCGATGACGGCCTTCGAGAAATAAACGCACATCGCGCACCGCCGCTGCATACGCATCATCCGTGGTCAATCCCTGCACGCAGGGGCCTAGACAGCGGTGAATGTGGTATTGGAGGCAGGGATGCGTGTGCCTGCGTTCGAAATCGATTTTGCAGGAAGGAACCTTGAAATGGCGATGGATGAAATGAACCAGGCGGTGCGCCAAGTTACCCGGGAAAAACGGACCGTAGTAACTTCCGCCATCTTTCAAGATGCGGCGAGTCACATAAACCCGCGGATATTTCTCATTTGTCAGCTTAACGTAAGGAAAGGTCTTGTCATCTCGCAGTAATACATTGAATTTGGGTTTGTACTGCTTGATTAAATTGTTCTCCAGCGCGAGGGCTTCTTTGTTGTTGTCGACTTCAACGAAATGAATGTCGCGGGCTTCGGCGATGAGGCTTCCCGTCCTCGCTTCGGCCAGTTTTTCTTCGCTGAAATAGCTCCTGACACGACTGCGAAGATTATTCGCCTTACCAACGTAAAGAACCGTTCCTTGCGCGTCTTCGTAAAGGTAAACGCCCGGCTGGGTGGGAAGCTGCGCTACTTTTTCACGTAATTCCATCGGCAGCTTATAATTCAATTGTGACACGCACGTTGCTGCTTGCTTGTCTCCTGATTCCAGCCTCTGCCTCGACGTTTTTTCCGCAAAACCAGCCCAAGGCTGCTCAGAAACCGGCGCAGCAGCCTGCCGAAGAGCCGCAACCTCCCGAAGAAGATGAATCCGTCGCGCCAAAGGTGTATCCTCTCGATCCGCTTGAATCCGAGCGCAACATTAAGGTCGGCAACTTCTATATGCATAAAGGGAGCCCAGCCGGTTATCGCGCCGCTCGGGGCCGCTATGAAGACGCGACGAAATACAATCCCAGTTCGGCGGAGGCATTTTTCAAGCTGGGTGAAGCGGAAGAGAAGCTAAAGAACAAGGAGGCGGCGAAAGCAGCTTTCGAGAGGGCCATACAACTTGCTCCTGATTCCAAGCTGGCTCATGACGCCAGGAAGAAACTCGGGAATAAGAGCTAACCCGCTTTTTTCCTTTTATTCCGCTCTATCATTTCCCGACGGATCATTTTGATGAGCCGTTGCACGCCCGAATCCCAATCCGGGCAGAGATCCATGTACTGTGTCCCGCTTTTGATGTGGCGCGGCACATCGCAATCATCCAATCGCAGCGGAACCAGGAAGATGTCTTCGAGAGGCAGGCGGCCGGCAACCTCGAGCGCGCAGCGAAGCTCGCATTGGAAGTGTCCGCGCTTCACAGTGGAACGATGCGAGAAACACGCTAAGACGAAATCGGAAAGCTCGATTGCACGCTCAATAGCGCGAGGCCAGTTCTGCCCTGGAAGCAGCTTTTCGCGGTCCATCCAGGGTTCGAATCCGGCTTTGTGCAGCTCTTGATAGAGCTTCTTCACGTCAGCTTGATCTTCATCCGCATAAGCAAGAAAGATACGCACACGCCCGCTTGGTTCAAACATCACTTGATTTTTCGAATCAAGATCGAACCTCCCCAATCCATCAATCTCGATAGCGAATCCTTCGCATAGGCAGCGGTTGATAAGTTTGAGCAGAGCTTTCTCGCGCGGTCTCCCGGTCACGTTTTGTCCTTCGATGCGGCCTTTGCCGATCTCAACGTAGCTTTCCGCACTGGTCGCTTTAAGTCCTTCAGCATGTTGAAAACTAGGAGATCGACTTCATCCGCGGCTTTGCCACAGGAGTGGCGTGTTTGCCGCGCCAGCCGGGCAGCCAAATCGAGCTTGTTCATCGATCTAAAAATTAGTACGCGAAGCTCTCGGAACGCATGGGTTCGGCGCTCCCTCTCACGCCTTTTTGCGCGTAAGAGACGGCAACTGTTTGGGTTCCGCCAGAGCGTGTTTTTTCGCTTGAGCGGTGATCAGTTACTTGCGCATACGAAGTTCGCAGCATCGTTCGTATCGCCCGCGCCTTTGTATTTTGCAATCTGCGGATACGGACACAGCGGGCGAGTCATCTTATCCCCGCTGCCGATGATCTTTTTCGGCGCGATGCCCCGCTCTACCCAGCGTTCAAGCGCGGTGAACATATCGTGGTCCGGATCGCCTGCTGTTTTCCCAGACCCAAACTGGTCAAACGAAACGGGACCTGGCCCTCCGCTGCAATGCTGCATGCCAGGCACCATGAAAAGTCGTAGGAAACTGCCAGTCTCCGCAGGTCCCATCGCCCCAATTACGTTTTCGTAGTAGTTGATCGCGTTCACGGGCGGTATGGCCGCATCGCTCCATCCGTGGTACATAATCAGCTTCCCGCCTCGTGATTCGAAGGGTTTCAGGTTCGGGTCGGTTGCATTCAGAATACGCGCAGTCTTATCGTCGGCCGCGCGAACATCGCGATCCAAATCGAAAGTCCGAAAATCCCAGGTGGCGTTTTCATAGACCATATCGGCGAAATAGTTGATCCCGAAGGTCACCAGCAAGGCCCTTCCGGGCGCATCACCGGTAATCCAAAGCCCCCATCCGCCGCGTCCTTCCTCCCCGCCCGGCTCGTAGCCTGGCATAGTCTGCTGCCCGTTCGAGGTTCGCGGCCCTGCATATATCTTCTGAAGCGCAGCCGCTTGCGGCGCGGATAGACAACTGTCCGAATCCGCGCCTTTGCAGAGCATCGTGCCGGGGTCAAAGTGGCATTGCCTCGGATCGTTGAGCACTCCATCTTTGATTCCATCCTGAGCGTCGCAGGCGGCAAGCACCGCGGAGCTGATAGCTGGTATTTTGGAAGGCGGAATATAGCTCGCTGGATCCTTTAGTGTGACCCGCGCGTTGAAGGCGGCCTCAGTCAGCAGATGTGTCCAGAAGTTCGCTGGCGCGCCGGCGATGATGCCGTCGTAGTCTTCTGGAAAACGCTGCGCTTCCATTAGCGCCTGGCGTCCCCCATTTGAGCAGCTCGCGAAATACGCACGCCGCGGGGCTTCGCCATAGAAGGCTTTGATAACGGCCTTCGCTGTCTCAGTCATCTCGTGAATCGCCCGATAACCGAAATCAACCACCTTTTCCGGATGGGCTAAGGCCCAATTTGCATCGGTACCGATACCTCTATGCCCGGTATCCGTACTCGCCGTCGCGTAGCCTCGACTCACCGCGCCGGCCATGGCGTCATAATCGATGCTGCCCGCGAATCCGCCGTTGCCCTGTCCCTGGTACTTGCCATTCCAACCGGAGGCAGGCATCCAGACCTCAATCTCGATTTGTGAATCGTCACTGGGCTTCGATTCGGCCGTGACACGACAGAACACCGGAATATCTTTCAATTCTTCCGAGCCGGAAGGTGTAAAACTTCCACTCACGGTCTGCGCCAGCGTGATGGTCCTGTGCGGCAGCTTCAGGGTGCTTAAGCTCTCGCACGAAGCACCGTTTGCAACTCTCGCCGTCAATGCGCCTGATGCGAGCACTGCTCCGACCATCGCTCTATGAAATCGCTGCCCAAAACGAAATTTCATAGATTCATATTCTCAAAGCGCTGGCGGACGTGGCCAGCCGCGGAGTTACATGACTCGAATCAACGCGAAAGGGTCAGCTTCCGCTCATGATTCGGATGGAGTGGAATTGAGCGACCTACTTCGCCTTCCACTTTCACGCCAACCAGGTATTCCCGGTCTTGACTGCGTGCGAATCGCAAGCTGGCCGGCGCCCCCGCTTTCGCGTCCGAAGGAACGCTGAGAACCATCGCGCCTTGGCCTGCGCCGCGCACGAGAATCATTCCGTTTTCATTCTCCTGCACGTTGTAATCGCCGGCTGCAAATTCCTGGCCGGCAACCACAAACGAGAATGGAACGTAAGCTTTCAGAGATGCCGCGGAAGTAGCAGCGACTGTGCAGAGCGCAATTCCTGCCGCGCCTATCATGTTGAACATTTTCATTTTCTTTCTCCTTTTCGTGAATAAATTAACTGTCGAATGGGAGCAGACGGAGCACCGTGCGGAATAGAAGCGCACTTCTAGCCGATGAAAGTAGTCAACTTTGACGAGAATCTTACTAGGAAGGAAGAAGATAACGGCCAGCGGGGCCGGGGTGAACAGAAGATGTCGGCGTCTAATCACATCGCCGACTGTTTTGAGTTTACAGCATTCTGGCTGAACGATCAATACGCCAAAGGAACTATGCGCAAACTGGATGCTGGCCTATTCCGCCAAGCGAATTGTCGGCTTCCCAGCCAGAAGTCCTTTCACATTCGCCGCAACGCGATCGACGAATTGCATCTTTCCGGGCGTGATGTCCTCGCGGTTGTACAAGACTACAATCGCGCGGTCCTCGCTCGGATTGAACGTCACGAATGAGGTGTAACCTCCGGTGCCGCCATCGTGCGCGAAGGCGTGCAACCGCTCGTTGTACAACCAAGCCAAGGCGATCTTCGCCCCCGGCGCGACATCCGCGCGTAATTCATGATCGACTGCCATTGCTGAAGCCAGAGTGGTGGCGGGTGTCACGTCCAGTTCTTGCATCCGAGGCTTGTACGGATTCAGGTTCTCCTCCAGATAGGTGAGCAAATCGGAAGCCGTCGACTTCAGCGCTCCCGCTCCAGCCAGCGCGCCCAAATCCCAAGGGCGAGCAGGATCGTTTACGGCATTGTGCCCCTGAATCAGCCGCTTCTGCTGACTCGGTGAAAGCGTGACCACCGTATCCTCCAGACCCATCGGATCGGCAATCTCCCTCTTGACTAATTCCTCATAGGAAACTCCAGCGCGAACCGCGAGCGCTTGTCCCAACAACCCGACCCCCAGATTGCTGTATAGAAACTTAGCGTCCGCCGGACGAGCTACTCCATGCTTCGCCAGAAACTCATAGAGTTGCTCGGTTTTGTAATCGGCATATGGATTGGATGGATCGGTCGGATGGAGATTATCCGGCAACCTCGGCAGCCCCGAGTGCTGTGTCGCCAGATCGAGCAGTGTGATCTCGGGTCCGTCCGGCTTGGCAACCGTGCCTGGAGGCAGCAGTGTGCGAACCCTGTCGTCCAGCGTCACCTTTTTCTGCACCACCATTTGCGCCAGCACAAGCCCGGTAAACGTTTTAGTGATGGAGCCGATCTCGAAAATCGAATCCTGCTGCGCTGCGCCGTAGCAGAAGACGGCTCGCTTTCCATGACTCAGAACGCCTATGACAACGCCATCGCCGGTTTGCATGATAGATGCGAATTCCTGATCGAGAATCGGCTTAAGTTCCGAGATCGCTATCGGCGCTCGCGCCGGCATAAGAGCCGCAGCCGCCGCTTGGCGCGTAAACTCGAGAGGCAAAGGCTGACCCTGTGTCCACGTCCCGGTAAGCTTGCTGTGGTCTCCGCTGAGCGTTCCGCTGTACTTGCCGTTCACCGCCGGAACGTCGAAGCTGAAAGTGTTGTCCTGAAGCTTCGCGTTTTTACAAGGAATGCCCATCGAGCCTTGATCGAGGCTATCGAGCGAGACGTCGAGAATATCGACCGCGACAGCCTTCACATGCAAAGCAAGGCGTAAACTCACCCCGCCGGCCCGCAGCACTCCGGCCCAGTCACCGTCAACCGGCGAGGCAGTAACAGGTTTTCCGTTTGATTCTGCCGTTTCCTGTCGTTTAAAAACCAGCGGCAGCGGCGCGCCCTGATTCCATGTGCCGGTGAGCGTCTTCGCGTCCGCGCTCAGCGTCCCTTTGTAGCTGCCCTGAACGGAAGGTACATCGAAGCTGAAATCATTTCCATTCAAAACAGCATTCGCGCCTGGCAGCCCTTTAGCTCCTTGGTCGATGCTATCCAGCGATACGCTCAGCTTGCCGGCCTCGTCAGCCTTTACGTGCAAAAGGAGCCGCAGCGAACCCGCCCCGGTGTCGAGCGTACCCTCCCAATCGCCGACAACGCTGCGCGATGAAGTTTGTGCAAAGGAAGCCATTCCCGCGACGAATAGCATCAGTAGGCCTCTGCAGACCCTCAATGCTGTTTCTGAACCGCGCACGCCAGTAAGCGGCGCCTGGTTTCTCAACCTGTTTCTCACATTCCCAAATGATCTACACATACAAGTCAGCAAGTACTTGCCACTATACGACTGAATGTCCTCACGTTCAACAATCGGGACGCCTACTTCGCTGTGCCAAGCTGAAAGTGTTTGAGATGAGAAATTCAGTCAATCTTTTCCCTGGCATAATTTTGCTGGCCGCTCTAGCGGCACAATCCACCGCCCAAAACCAGAGCGCCAACGTCACGCGCAGTACGCTCGACAACGGCCTCCGCGTGGTGATCGTTCGCGACAATCTCGCTCCCGTCGCCACCATCGAAGACAACTATCTGGTCGGGGCCGACGAAACCCCCGCCGACTTCCCCGGCATGGCCCACGCCCAGGAACACATGGCCTTCCGCGGCTGCAGCGGTCTCACGGCAGATCAAATTTCAGCCATTTACGCGCAGTTGGGCGGCTACATGGATGCTGACACTCAGCAGAACATCACGCAATACTTCGTCACCGTTCCGGCTCAGGACCTGGATGTCGCTCTTCGCGTGGACGCTGCATGCATGGCGAATGTCGAAGACTCGCAGGATCAGTGGGCCGAAGAGCGCGGCGCAATTGAGCAGGAGGTGTCGCGCGATCTATCCAATCCGATCTACAAATTCATCACGCGCCTTAACCAGGATCTATTTGCCGGTAGCCCGTATCAAAGGGATGCGCTCGGGACCAAAGCGACGTTCGATAAAACCACCGGCGAGATGCTGAAGAAATTTTACCGCCAGTGGTACGCGCCCAACAACGCGATTCTGGTCGTCAGCGGAGACGTGGATCCCGTCTCGACGCTCGCCAAGATCAAGCAGTATTACGGGTCTATTCCACAGCGCACGCTTCCAACTCGTCCCGAAATCAGCCTGCGCCCTGTTGCCGCGGATTCCTTCGTGCTCGATAGCAATCTTCCCTATCTGCTTACGATCCTGTCATTTCGGTTTCCCGGAACGGACAGCCCCGATTTCGCTGCCGCACGAATTTTAGGTGACGTTCTCTCTAGTCAGAGAGCCGATTTGTACGGTTTGGTTCCGCAAGGGAAAGCGCTTGGCACGCAGTTCTCATTGCTCGAGACTTATCCCAAGGCGAGCGCTGCTTTCGCAGTAGCGGCCCTACCCTCCGGAGCGGACCCGGCCGAAATCAACACGGAGATAAAAAAGATCTTGAACGATTACGCCACCAAAGGCGTCCCGCCGGATTTAGTCGAGGCTTCGAAGAAAGGCGAGATCGCCAGCGCGGAATTCGCGCGGAACTCGATCACGAATCTCGCCGCGCTTTGGTCGGATGCCTTGGCTTCCGAAGGCCGTCAATCGCCCGACGAGGACGTTGAAGCCATGAAGCGCGTCACCATCGAAGATGTAAATCGCGTGGCTAAAAAGTATCTGGTCGATCAGAACGCAATTACCGCGACGCTCAAGCCCGCTCCCTCAGGCGAGCCCGTTTCCTCAAAAGGTTTCGGCGGCTCGGAAACCACGACAAGTACGCCGACCAAACCCGTAGCCCTGCCTGAGTGGGCCGAAGCCGCCGTCAAATCGCTTCGCGTTCCGCAACCCTCTATTCACCCTTCAGACGTGACGCTGCCGAATGGCATACGCCTGATTGTTCAAACCGAGCCAACCAGCCCGACCATCACTTTGCTCGGATCCGTCAAGACGCAAACGCAGCTCGAGACGCCTCCGGGAAAAGACGGCGTTTCGGATGTTCTCGAAGGCCTCTTCTCGTATGGCACGAAAACGCTCGACCGGCTCGCATTCCAAAAGGCTTTGGATGACATCGCTGCATCGGAATCCGCGGGTGCAAATTTCAGCCTGAAGGTGCTCAAACAGGATTTTTCGCGCGGCGTTGAGCTGCTGGCGGACAACGAGCTGCATCCCGCATTGCCCTCAGAGGCGTTCAAGGTCGTGCAACAGCAGACGGCCCAATTGAGCGCGGGTGAACTGCAAAGCCCCGGCTACCGCGCGGACCGCGCGCTTCAGCACGCAATGCTCCCCGCGGGCGATCCGATACTGCGCGAAACCACTCCTCAAACCGTTTCCTCGGTTAAATACCACGACCTCGGCAGCTTTTATTCGAAAGCCTTCCGGCCCGATCTGACTACCATCGTCGTAATCGGGGATATCACAGCAGATGAAGCCCGGCCCGTGGTCGAGAAATGGTTCGGCGCGTGGCAAGCTTCCGGTCCTAAACCTGACGTCGTGCTCCCGCCCGTGCCCGCTAATAAGGCGAGTGCGGTCAACGTGCCCGATCCCAGCCAAGTCCAGGACAGCGTCGATCTTTCAGAGATTCTGGAAATGAACAGGTTTTCTCCCGATTATTACGCCCTTCAACTCGGTAACCACGTGCTGGGCGGCGGGTTTTACGCGACGCGTCTCTATCGTGATCTGCGCCAGAAGGCCGGTTACGTTTACAACATCGATGATTCACTCACGGCGAGCGAAACCAGGGCCATCTACACCATAGATTACGGCTGCGATCCCCAGAATGTCTCAAAGGCCAGGGCCATGGTGGAGCAAGAACTCGTCGCCATGCAAAAGACCAACGTAACTCCGGCCGAGCTGCAACAGGCGAAGGCCTTGCTGCTGCGCCAGATCCCGCTCGCGGAATCGAGTGAAGACGCCGTCGCCGGAGGAATGATCGCGCGTTCCCGTGTCGGACTCCCGCTGGATGAACCCATTCATGCCGCGCAGCGTTACTTCAACATGACTGCCGATGAAGTCCGCGCGGCATTTTCGAAATATGTTCTGCCGGCCAATTTCGTTCAAGTAGTGCGCGGGCCGACGCCGCAATGATACAGAACCGCGCGCGTAAGCAAGCGTTTTCCTAACTGTGCCCGAATCGCCGTCCGACGAAAAAAATCGCGCGATTGTAAATGCCCTTATTGAGGCCTTCACTCCAGTCGTGCGATGTCTCACTCCCGAGGTCGAGCCTGCGACCGTCTACCGCCCTGAACCACGGGATGAAGAGCAGTGAACGTTCGAGAAATCGGGCGATTGCTCCGCAGCCGCAAAATTTCCTGCGCCGAGCGGATCGAGCAAACACTCGCGGATGTGAGCAAGCGAGACGCCTTCAGGAGCCTCATCACCATCACCGAAGATCAGGCTCGCCGCGAAGCGGTAGAGCGCGACGACGAATTTGCTCGGGGCATTGATCGCGGCCCGTTCCATGGCGTCCCCATCGCATACAAAGACCTGTTCTATACCCGAGGCGTTGGAACCACGGCAGGGTCGCTCGTGTTTCGCGATTTCATCCCTGACCACGACGCAACAGTGGTCGAAAGACTAAAAGCCGCCGGCGCAATCTCAATCGGCAAAACCAATCTTCACGAGCTCGCTTACGGTGTGACCTCAAAGAATCCTCATTACGGGTTCGTGCTGAATCCTCGGGATCCGGCCCGCATAGCCGGAGGTTCCAGTGGCGGCTCGGCGGCTCTTGTCGCAGCCGCATTCCTGCCCATGTCCCTCGGCACCGATACCGGCGGATCCATTCGCATTCCTGCGTCTTACTGCGGCATTGCCGGCCTGAAGCCGACCTACGGCACGGTCAGCCGCTACGGCGTCCTGCCGCTCGCGTTCAGCCTCGATCACGTTGGACCGCTCGGATCGTGTGTCGAAGATTGCGCGCTCGCCATGAACGCAATCGTCGGCCCAGACTTCAACCTTCCCGCGTTGACAAATCTGAGCGGAATTCGCGTAGGCGTACCGAAGAATTTCTACTTCGACCGTATCGATCCGGAGGTCGCCGGCGCCGTACACGAAAGCATTTCCAAAATGCAGCGCTACGGCGCGATTATTTCAGAGATATCGGTTCCAAATATGGAGCATGCCAACGCCGCCGCGCGCATAATCCAAATGGCGGAAACTGCCGCGCTCTACGCGCACTACACAGATCCATCCCTGTTCGGCGAAGACGTCTGGGCGCTGATCCAGCAAGGCAAAATGATTGCCGGCCACGATTACGTCAACGCGCAACGCGTCCGAACACTTTTCCGGCGCGATTTCGATGCGCTCTGGCGCAAGATTGACATTCTAGTCACTCCTACGACGCCAATCGCCGCGCCAATGATCACCGAGGACAAGGTGCAAATCGCGAGCGTTTGGGAAGACACGCGCATGGCATCAACCCGCCTCGTCCGAGCCATCAACTTTATCGGTGAGCCGGCCCTCTCCATCCCTTGCGGCAATACCGCTGCCGGGCTGCCGATAGGTCTCCAACTGATCGGCGCGCCCTTCACTGAAGCAAGATTGCTGCAGATTGCAAAGACCATAGAACCGCTGCTCGCTTAACCTTTCTCGAGCGGCAAGCCGGACGCCTCAATGGCGCGCCATCCGCCGTCGAGCGAAATCACGTTCCGGTATCCCATTTTCTGCAGATTATCTGTCGCCAGAGCTGAGCGAAATCCACCGCCGCAGTAAAGAACCAGCTTTGTATCCTTATCTGGGAACGTCTTTTCTATATCGCGCTCAATCACGCCTTTGCTGAGATGAACAGCTCCGGCCGCATGCGCCGCCTGCCACTCGTGTTCTTCACGAACGTCGACTAGCTGGCCGGCTTCACCCCCTTCCCGCAGCCGCTTGTACTCTTCGATATCCATCTCGCGAATGCGCTTCTTCGCGTCACTCACCAGCGCGAGAAAGCCTTCGCTGTGATGTTTCACTGAATCCTCTCGATCCGCGCTCCCACGCCGGCCAGCTTCTCCTCAATACGCTCGTAGCCGCGGTCCATGTGGTAAACGCGATCGATGGTCGATTCCCCGCGCGCCACTAACGCGGCTAAAACCAGGGAAGCACTCGCGCGCAAATCGGAAGCGATTACCTGAGCTCCCGTGAGCCGCTCCTCGCCGGCGACAATCGCCTGTCTGCCCTCGACGCGTATATTTGCCCCCATGCGCGCAAGCTCCAGCACGTGCATGAAACGGTTTTCGAAAATAGTTTCCGTCACGAAGCTGATGCCTTGCGCAGTGGTCATCCAAGCCATGTACTGCGCCTGCAGATCGGTCGCGAAACCGGGATACTCCTCAGTGCTTACGTCCACTGCTTTGGGCCTCCCTGAGCATCGGACTCGCAGCGCCTGTCCACCGGCTTCTTCCACTTCAGCGCCCGCTTTGCGCATCTTCATGACCAACGCATCCACGTGCTCCGGATGGCAGCCGCTCACCACCAGATCGCCTTGCGAGATCGCTCCAGCCAACAGAAATGTTCCAGCCTCAATGCGGTCCGCGATAATCGTATGCTCGGCGCCATGCAGCCGCTCTACGCCCTGTATCTTGATGATCGGCGTTCCCGCACCCGCGATCTTCGCGCCCATCTTGATCAGCAGTTCCGCCAAATCCTGCACTTCCGGCTCGCGCGCCGCGTTCCTTATCACCGTCTCGCCCCGCGCCAGCACCGCCGCCATCAGCACGTCTTCCGTCCCGGTAACAGTAATCCGGTCGAAGTGGATCTGTCCCCCGCGTAGACCACCCGGTGCTCGCGCTTCGATGTACCCGTGCGCCTGCTCCAGAGTCGCGCCCAATTGTTCCAGTGCGGAGACGTGAAGATTGATCGGGCGCGAGCCGATAGCGCATCCGCCCGGCATGGAGACTCGCGCGCGTCCGGTGCGTCCAACCAACGGCCCCAATACCAAGCTCGAAGCGCGCATGGTTTTGACTACATCATAAGGAGCTTCCGGTCGATCCAGTGACCCGGCATGTACGCAAACTTTACCGTCCTCATCGCATACGCGCGCTCCCGTATGGGCGAGCAAGTCCTTCATGGTGCCGATGTCTCTCACCTGAGGAATGCGGTGTAGAGTAACAGGTTCTTCCGTCAGCAAGCAGGCCGCCAGCGCCGGGAGCGCCGCGTTTTTCGAGCCGCTCACCGGAATCTCGCCGCTCAGAGGCGTCCCGCCTATGATCTTGAACTTGTCCATTAGGCGTATTCGCTCACACAGCGCGAGCTAGCAGGTCATCTCTCTTCGAGATGCTTCAATCGCGCGTCTAGGATCTCTTCGACGCGATGCAGCTCCGCGCGCCAGACGTCTTGACTGTCATCAAAGCGGTGGTTCATATCACCGCGCATGTCGTCGATCCGCTTATTGACATCGTCGATCCGCCGATTCACGGCGTTCAGTCCCGCGGTATTTTGCAGCATAGCGATGAGCACCGCTAACGTGGGGATCATTCCCGGGACGAGCACCATGAGCCACTGCTTGAGTTCCGGATCCATGTCGACCTTAATTATCGCTCTCTCGCCTCATTCCCCGAGCGCGATTCTCAACCGGCCTTTCGCCCCGGCCAATCGCTCCTCCGCCTCACTCCGCGGGAGCCGCAGCTTGTGCATCAGGATCGCCGCGCGCACCGAACCTGCTTCATCTAAAAGCCGCGCCGCTTCTTCATCGGAGACGCTGGCAATCTCCGCGATGATCCGCCGCGCCCTGTCCGCCAGCTTCGAATTTGTGGGCTGTACGTTTACCATCAGATTTCCGTACACGTAGCCCATCCGAATCATCACCGCCGTGCTCAACATGTTCAGTACCAGCTTCGTTGCTGTTCCGGCGCGCATTCTGGTCGATCCTGTAATAATCTCTGGACCGGGCACGGGCGTAATTGCGATCTCCGCCGCTTGCGCCACTTGAGAATTGGGCGTGCAACTCAGCCCAATGGTCAGAGCGCCGAGGCCGCGCCCATATTCAAGCGCGCCCAGCACGTAAGGAGTCCGCCCGCTCGCTGCAATTCCAACCAGAGCGTCCCGCCCCTTGAACCCTCTTTCCTCCAAATCCCGCTTGCCCTGCTCCGGGTCATCCTCTGCTTTCTCGATGGATTCGCGCAAGGCCCGATCGCCGCCCGCGATCAGCCCCTGAACCAGACCCGGTGGAGCATTAAACGTTGGTGGACATTCCGATGCATCCAGAACGCCAAGCCGTCCCGATGTACCAGCGCCAATGTAGAAGAGCCGCCCTCCCGCCACCATTCGCTCGACCACTGTATCCACCGCCGCCGCGATATTCGGAATCTCGAGCTCCACCGCGATCGCGATCTCCTGATCGGCCGCGTTCATCACGCGCAACATCTCAGCGGTGGACAACGTGTCAATCGCTGTCGAAGCCGGATTCGCTGTTTCCGTGATCAGATCGTTTCGCATGTCCCTCTACGCAGGAAAGGCCGAAGGAGCATTCCGCCCCTTCGGCCTTTCAAAATCGAATTTGCAGCAGGTTTCAGCCTAAGCGCTGAATGAACTGCCGCAGCCGCAGGTCGATTTCACCTGTGGATTGTTAAACTTAAAGCCCGAGCCTTCCAGCGTCTCGACGTAGTCCACTTCCGCGCCGTCCAGGTAAAGCATGCTGGCCTGGTCGATAAACACCTTCAGGTCGCCGAATTTATACGTCTTGTCAAGCATATTCGGCTGGTTCTCGAAGGCCATGGAATAGCTGAATCCCGAGCAGCCGCCGCCTACCACCGAAATGCGCAACCCGGCTGGCTTTGGTTCCTGCATGTTCAAGATCTCACTGACCTTACTGATGGCCGTCTCGCTTAGCTGAATCATCAAAATCTCCTTGCAAAGCAGTAGCTATTGCTAGTCTACCAATGTTTCTCTCCTTGGATGCTTCGGGCGTCCGTTTTGCTTCTTCCACGTAAAGCGCGCGCTCCCCAATTTAGAATGAAAGTCATGCGAATTGCCGTCCTGTGCGCGTCCTTGGCTTGCGCGCTCAGCACTTTCACCGCCTCTGCCGCTAAGGCGCCCTTTACTTTCGACGCCATGATGAAGCTCGCGCGCATTGACGAGCCTCAGTTGTCTCCCGACGGAAAGATGGTCGCCTTCACGGTTCAGACCGTCGACATGGCGAACAATACCAAGCCTACTCAGATCTATACCGTGCCCATCGATGGCGGTGCGCCCCAGCCCTTGACTCACGATGGAACTTCCAACACCCGGCCGCGCTGGACACCCGATTCCAAACGCATCCTCTTCGTTTCCGACCGCGCCAACGGCTCGCAAGTATGGTCGATGAATGCCGACGGAACTGATCCTAAACCTGTAACCGGCATCCCTACCGAAGCCGATGGCCTCACCTTATCGCCTGACGGGAAGCTGATTCTCTTCACCAGCGATGTCTATCCCGGCTGCGAAGCTGCGAACGCCACGCCCGGCGTCGAATACGATGCTGCCTGCAATAAAACGAATCTGGATCAGGAAGCCGCCGGCAAAATGAAAGCTCGGGTCTATACCTCGCTTCTGTATCGGCATTGGACCCACTACGCGGGCAAACGGCGCCAACATCTCTTAGTCCAAATGTCCGACGGCAGCGGCAAGCCTCGCGATCTCACGCCGGGAGATCTGAATACTCCTCCCTTCTCTCTAGGCGGTCCCGAAGCCTACACTTTCTCCCCCGATAGCATTCAAATCACCTACGTCGCCAATACCGATCCCGATCCATCCACCAGCACAAATTCTGATCTGTTCACCGTTCCGGCGGCCGGAGGGGAGGCCAAGCGCATCACCACGAACCCCGGCGCGGATGAAGGGCCGCTCTACTCGCCCGATGGTAAATATCTCGCCTATCGAACCCAGATTCGCCCGGGATACGAAAGCGACCAGTGGCGTCTCGCCGTTCTCGATTTGCAAGCGGGCAAGATGAACACGCTCACCGACTCCCTCGATCGTTGGGTCGAGACCTATACCTGGTCGCCCGATTCAAAACGCATCTTTTTTACCGTGGATGATCATGGCGCTACTCCGCTGCTCATGATGCCGGTCGCGGGCGGCGCGGTTCGCACCATCGCGCAGGGTCCTACATCCATTTCCGCGATGCAGTTCACTGCCGACGATCACACCATGATTTTCGCGGAGCAGAGCGGCTCGCATCCCGCGGAGCTCATAAAAGCCGCCTCTAAAGGAGGAGCCGGCGTACCTTTGACGCGGCTCAACGATGCTCTGCTGAACGATTACGAGCTCACGCCTCTCGAAAAGATTTCCGTCGATGGCGCGGATGGCGCGAAAATCGAAAGCTATGTAGTCAAGCCTCCGGGTTTCAATCCGAGTCTCAAATATCCAGTCCTCTTCGCGATCCATGGCGGCCCCGAGGGCGACTGGGGCGAATCCTGGAGCTATCGATGGAACGCGCAGGTATTGGCCGCCGCCGGCTTCGTGGTCATCCTGCCCAATCCGCACGGCTCTATCGGCTACGGTCAGAGTTTCACCGACGCCGTTAACAGCGATTGGGGCGGCCGGGCTTACGACGACATCATGGCCACTGTCGATTACGTCGGCAATCTGCCCTATATCGATAAGGACCGCATGGTCGCGGCCGGAGCCTCGTACGGCGGTTACATGATCGATTGGATTCTCGGTCATACCGACCGCTTCAAGGCTCTCGTCAGCCACGCCGGCGTCTTCGATTTACGCAGTGAAGCCGGCACCACGGAAGAATTGTGGTTCCCCAAGTGGGAATTTCAAGGTTTCCCCTGGGAGAATGCGGACCTATATGAAAAATGGTCGCCCAGCTCGTATGTGAAGAATTTCAAGACGCCCACGCTCGTCACCCACGGAGAGCTGGATTATCGCGTGCCGATCGGACAGGGTGAGCAACTCTTCACGTCTCTTCAAGAGATGAAGATCCCCTCAAAGCTGGTGCAATTTCCGGAGGAGGGTCACTGGATTCTGAAACCGCAGGACAGTCAATTCTGGTACTCGACCGTGCTCGACTGGCTTCGCGAATATACAAAACCTGCTCACTAGGGCCCAATTGCGCCGTGTAATACACTCACTGAGATGCCTCCGGATTCCACTCCGAACACGCTGCTTTCACTCAAAGGCATTCAGAAAAACTTCGGTGGCGTCAAAGCCCTGCGCGATGGAAATCTCGAAGTCCGCGAAGGCGAAGTACATCTTCTGATGGGCGAGAACGGGGCGGGCAAATCCACCTTGATGAAAATTGTCGCCGGCATGTACGAGCGCGATGGCGGCGACATGTTGTGGCGCGGCCGGCCCGTTTCATTCGCCAAGCCTGCAGAAGCTTCCGCCAACGGCATTGCGATGGTGCATCAGGAATCGTTGCTCGCTCCGCACCTGACTGTCGCCGAGAACATATTCCTGGGCCGCGAATCGACGTCGAAAACCGGATGGGTTCATCGTCGCGCGCTCGCCGGCAAGGCCGCGCGTGTCATCTCCGACAATGGCTTTCGGCTAGATCCGAATGCGCGCGTCGAGAAGTTGACTCCGGCCGGCAAGCAGCTTGTCGAAATATGCCGCGCCATCGCGCAGGGCTCCAGCTTGCTGATTTTCGATGAGCCCACCTCGTCGTTGTCTGAATCGGAAACGCACGAGGTTTTTCGCATCGTCCGTGAACTCTCCGAGCGCAAAATGGGGGTCATTTATATCACCCATCGCTTGGAAGAGCTCCGATCCGTCGGCGATCGCGTCACCGTCCTTCGTGATGGCGCTACCGTCCACACCGGAGGTCTCGCGGAGCTATCCCGTGAGCAGCTCATCCAACATATGGTTGGACGGCCGATTAATGCCATCTACCGGCGCGAGCCGCTGCCGCCCGGCGAGACTCTTTTGCGCGTAAACGGCGTGTGTCGAGGCATGCTGCGCGATATTTCATTCGACATCCGGGCCGGCGAAATTGTGGGCCTTGGGGGATTGATGGGGGCTGGGCGCACGGAGCTTTGCCGGGTTCTATTCGGACTCGATCCAGCCGAGCGCGGCACGGTTGAGATTGCGGGGAAAGCAGTCACTCCGAAAACGCCCCGCCAGGCAGTCGCATCCGGCGTTGCGCTGATTCCGGAAGACCGCCAGCACCACGGATTGGCCCTAAAGCTTTCCATCGCATACAACATTACGATGCCCGATCTCGATCGCATCAGCAGGTTCGGAAGTTTGAAGAAGCCGGCCGAGACCAGCATCGCGGAAGAGTATCGCGCCCGCCTTCGCATCCGCTGCAATACGCCTCGGCAACTTGCCGGGCGATTGAGCGGTGGCAATCAACAGAAAATCGTCATCGCCAAATGGGTGGCCAGGGGAGCGCGCGTATTCCTGTTCGATGAGCCTACCCGCGGAATCGATGTAGCGGCGAAGCAAGAGGTGTTCGAGGAAATGGACCGGCTCGCGCGTGGCGGCGCGGCCGTCTTGATGGTGAGCTCAGAGCTTCCCGAGCTGATCCAGGTTGCCGATCGCATCCTGGTAATGTCTCAAGGGCGCCTTACCGGTGAATTGCCGGGCCGAACGACCCAGGAAGAAATCATGCGCCTCGCTGCGCCGCTGCCGGAGAGCCCAACCATGGAGAGCGCCTGATGCAGCGATTGCAGCGCCTGCTTCCATTCCTCACGTTGATCGTTCTTTTCCTCGCGCTGACCATAGCCACGCCTCATTTTCTTACGCGGATCAATCTGGCGAGCGTGGCGCGTCAGACCGCGGTCATCAATATCATGGCGCTGGGGATGACGTTGGTCATCATCACCGGCGGAATCGACCTTTCAGTGGGCTCCATTCTTGCCATCGCCGGACTGTTTGGAACCATGTCCATCAAAGCCGGTATGCCCATTCCGATTGGCATTGCCGTCGGCATTGCCTGCGGCCTGATATGCGGATTGCTCAATGGCTTAATGATCACCCGGCTTCGCATCAATCCATTCATCGTCACGCTGGGCACGCTCGAAGCTTATCGAGGCTTCGCACTGGTCGTCTCCAAAGGCTTGCCGGTACACGGGATTCCAGATGCCTTTTCATTTCTCGGAGACGGCACTCTGCTCGGCATACCTTTTTCACTGTGGATTCTGGCGCTTTGCGCGGTCGTCATGCATTTCGTGCTCGAGAACACAAAGTTGGGGCGTTATGCGTTCGCCATCGGGAGCAACTCGAGCGCCGCTTACTACGCCGGTGTTCCCATCAGATTTCATCTGACGGCCGTGTATGCGATCGCGGGCATGCTCACCGGACTTGCCGGCATGATCGAAGCCTCCCGCCTCATGACCGGCCAGCCAACCGCAGGCCAAGGTTACGAGCTCCAGGCCATCGCGGCCGTCGTAATCGGCGGGGGCAGCCTGCAAGGCGGAGAAGGCAGCGTAGTTGGGACGCTCATCGGCGCCTTCATTATGGGACTGCTCTCGAACGGCAGCGATCTGCTGGGGATCAATCCCTATTGGCAGCAGGTGATCATCGGGGCGGTAATCATTGCCGCAGTCGGGTTCGACGAGCTTCGAAAACGCAAGATGACAGCGGTATAACTGCCAGGAAACAGAACAGTTCGACCTGCGTCCACCTGACGAGGAGAATTAAGCGAAGAATGTCAGCATTACAGGAATTGCTGGTCGAAGAGATGCAGGATCTGCTCCACGCGGAAGGCCAATTGGTAAAGGCGCTTCCCAAAATGGCGCGCGCAGCCAACGACCCGAAACTGAAGCAGGCCTTTGAGAACCACCTGGAAGAGACGAAAGGGCACGTCGAGCGCTTGAAGCAAGGGTTTGAGCTGCTGGGCGCAAAGGCCAAGGCGAAACCGTGCAAAGCCATGCAGGGGCTGGTTGAGGAAGGACAGGAAACGATCACCGAGGGCAAGGAGAAAGAAGACGCCGTCGCCGATCTGGCGTTAGTAGCCGCCGCGCAGAAAGTGGAGCATTACGAAATCTCAGGCTACGGGACACTGCGCACCGTTGCTGAGCGGATCGGTCAGACCAAGGTGGCGAGACTTCTGGCCCAAACGCTGGCTGAGGAAGAAAAAGCTGACAAGCTGTTAACCCAGCTCTCGCCTCCATTGTTGGAACAGGCCGCTCAAGAACCTGGCGAAGAGGAAGAAGAGTTGTAAGCTCGAGCAGACGGTCCTGCCGTCTGCTTCCCCGCCGGCCCTTTTTATCCGGTTCGCAGATACCAGGGGATATTCAACACGGAGATGCGATCGTTGCCCTCCATCAACAGCCGCGTCTTCAGCAATGCAGCTCGCTGGCTGTGGAGGAAATAGTAATACCAACGCTTCTCCATCAATTCCGGAATGACCGCCACGACTCGCCTATTCGGGTTGTCCTTCGCCAGTTTGATGACGTACTCAACGATGGGTGTCACTACGAAACGATAGGGCGATTTGAGATCGATCAACTCCGGGACCGGAAGATTGGCCTTTGTCGCGGGTTCTTCGATTAGCTCTTTCCAGTGGTCGCAAAATTCATCCGGCTGGTCCTCTTCAGTCACGTGAAGAACCTTGATGTCCTTTGACAGCGTCATGGCAAAGCGCAGAGCCTCTTTACCCACCCGCGTCCAGCTTTGCAGCGTCACAACCATCACCGGCTGTAATAAGTTGACCGGCTCGAGAGGTGTTTTGACGGCGATCTCGCCACGGACTTTGTCGTAGTGGCGGCGCACCCAGTACATGAGGCCGATCAGAGCGGGAATCGCAATGATTGTGATCCATGCTCCCTCGCTGAATTTCGCGACGATCACCATCAGCACCGTTAATCCGGTGGCGGCCGCGCCGATACCATTGACGATCATGCTCCGTCGAGCATTCTTGCCACGCTCCCTCCGCCAGTGCGCCACCATTCCCGCTTGAGACATGGTGAATGCGAGGAATGCGCCGACCGCGAAGAGCGGAATCAAGCGGTCGGTGATGCCGCCGAAGCCGATCAGAAGCGCCGCCGTAAGGGTGGCGAGCACGAGGATGCCTTCGGAATAAACGAGCCGCCGTCCACGATTCGAGAATGAGGCCGGCAGATACCCGTCTTCGGCAATGACTCGGCAGACTCGCGGGAAATCCGCGAAAGCGGTATTGGCGGAGAAAATCAGAATCAGCAAAACCGATGCGATTGAAACGTAGTAAAACCAGTTGCGTCCTGAGACAGCTTGGAGCAACATCGACAGTATGCTTTGGTAATTGCTCCCGTTCGGATCGGTCGCGACAATCTTGTACACCTTGACGAGATAAGCGATCCCCGCGAGCATGATGCCCAACGCCGCAATGATGACTGCGAGCGTTCGTTGCGCGTGCTTGACCCTGGGGTCGCGAAAAGCGCGTGTGCCGTTACTGACCGCCTCGACACCGGTAAGCGCCGTGCAACCGCTGGCAAACGACTTCAAAATGAGCCACGCGCTCACCGCCGCGGCTGCTCCGTGCGGACTGGGAGGCGGAATGATCGCCGCAGGATGGCCGCCGTTTCCAATGGCTTTGAAGAGGCCGATGCCGATTGCCGCGAACATGCAAGCGAGGAACAGATACGTGGGCCCCATGAACACGGCGCCCGTTTCCTGAATGCCGCGCAGATTCACGATGGTGAGAAGCAGCAGAGCGATGAGGCAAAGTGACAACGTCCGCGGATGGAGAGATGGAACCGCTGAGGTGAGAGCGCCGATTCCGGCTGCGATGCCCACCGCGGCATCGAGTGAGTAATCGATCAACAAGGCCGATCCGGCGAGCAGGCCTGGAAACCTTCCGAGATTTTGGTGGGCAACCGTGTAGGATCCCCCGCCTTGCGGATAAGCGGCGATGGTTTGGCGATAGGAAAAGAAAACGATGATGAGCAGTACGACGATGCTGAAACTGATGGGGAGAATGTACGCCAAACCCGCAACACCCAGCGGAATGAGAAGCGTGAGCGCCGCCTCAGGCCCGTAGGCAGCGGACCCGAGCGCATCGAGGCCGAAGACCGGAATGCCTTTCGCGACACCGATTTGCTCAGCGTTTTCTTCAGATGTCGCGAGAGGGCGGCCTATTAGGAAATCGATTAGCGACACTCAGTGGATCTCCGGTTCGGGCATCTCGGTCTTCGTATTCAAAAAATCGAAGTCGCAACCCAAGTGCGCCTGTGTGACTCGCTCGAGATACAAGGCTCCGTAACCGCGCTCGTATTTTGGTGAAGGTTTTTTCCACGCGGCGCGACGGCTCTCCAGCTCCTCGCCGGTGACCTGCAAGTCCAGTCTTCGGTTCGGTGCATCGAGCGAAATCAAATCTCCGTTCCGCACGAGTGCCAATGGGCCGCCAATATGGCTTTCGGGGGAAACGTGAAGCACGCACGTGCCGTACGCCGTTCCACTCATTCGAGCATCGGAAATACGGACCATGTCGCGTACGCCTTGAAGCAACAGCTTTTTCGGGATCGGCAGCATGCCCCATTCCGGCATCCCCGGGCCGCCTAACGGACCCGCATTTTGCAACACGAGAACCGAGTCCGGAGTAACGTCCAGATCGTGGCAGTCAATGCGCGCTTCCAAGTCTCGATAATTTTCGAACACCACCGCGGGGCCGGTATGCTTCAGCAAGCGGGGGTCCGCAGCCGAGGTTTTAATGACCGCGCCATCCGGAGCCAGGCTGCCGTAAAGAATCGTTGTGCCGCCTGTCGGGGCTAGCGCGCGCTCTCGGGGGCGAATCACTTCAGAATTGATCACGCTTGCGCCGGTCAGGTTTTCGCCAAGCGTTCGGCCGTTCGCCGTCACGCAGTCGAGATGCAATAGATCGAGCATTTCGGCCATCAGCGCTCGCAGACCGCCCGCGTAATAGAAGTCTTCCATCAGGAACGCTCCCGACGGGCGGATATTCGCCAACACCGGAACCCGTTCGGAAATCTCCTCGAACACGGGCAATTCCAGTTTCAAGCCACAGCGCCCCGCTAACGCGACCAGGTGAATGATGGCGTTCGTGGATCCTCCGATAGCCATATCGACGGCGATAGCGTTCTCGAACGCTTCCCGATTCAGAATGGCGGATGGCCTTAGATCTTCCCACACCATTTCGACGATACGCTGCCCGCAGCTCACGGCCATGCGGGGATGATTCGAATCCGCCGCCGGTATTGACGAACCGCCCGGAAGCGTCATCCCGAGCGCCTCCGCAAGCGCCGTCATAGTGGAAGCAGTTCCCATCGTCATGCAGAAACCGGGTGACCGCGCGATGCCGTCTTCCATCGAGTTCCACTCGGCATCGCTGATTGTGCCGGCACAACGCTCGAACCAGAACTTTCGCGCATCCGTACCGCTGCCAAGCGGCTGGCCTTTCCAATTGCCGCGCAGCATTGGCCCGGCAGGGAAGTAGACCGTCGGGATATTCATGCTGATGGCACCCATCAGCAAACCCGGCGTGGTCTTGTCGCAGCCGCCCATTAAAACCGCGCCATCCACCGGCAGGCTGCGCAGCGCTTCTTCCGTTTCCATGGCGAGAAGATTGCGGTACAGCATCGGGCTGGGCTTCATGTACGTTTCCGTGATAGAGAACGCTGGAATCTCCACAGGAAACCCGCCGGCTTGCCACACGCCGCGTTTCACGGCCTCAGCCCGTTCGCGCAAGTGGTAATGGCACGGATTGATTTCGCTCCACGTATTGACGATCGCGATGACGGGTTTGCCCACGAAATCTTCGCGCCGATAGCCGATCTGTTTCATTCGCGAGCGGTGACCAAAGCCCGCGAGGTCCGGCGTGCCGAACCATCGGAAGCTGCGGAGTTGTTCGGGCGTCACTTTTGCTTGCATTTAAGTCCCTTCCGATTATGAATCGCGGTTCAATGAGAAGTATGGCAACCTCTCCTTTGCTGCAGCAGATCAACCACATTGTCGTGGTCATGCTGGAAAACAGGTCATTCGACCATTTGCTCGGCTTCTTATATCAATCGAGCGGCAATGTTTCTCCGCTAGGCCAACCCTTTGAAGGCCTCCAGGGAAATGAGACAAATCCAGATGGTAGCGGAGGAACTGTCCAGGTATTCCCAATCAACCCTACGGCCCCGCATCCTTATCAGATGCCGGGCGCGAATCCGGGTGAAGGATACTTGAACACGAATTCGCAGTTGTTCGGAACTACGCAGGCGCCGAGCCCCGTTGTTCCAGCGGCGAACAACGGATTCGTCACGAATTTTTCTTACACGCTTTCCTGGGAGAGCAAAGAGTCGGGCGAAGTGCTGGCAGGCACCCAGGCATCGCAGATCATGGCTATGTATACGCCGCAAACGCTGCCTATTCTCTCTGCTCTTGCCACAGGCTACGCGGTTTGCGACTACTGGTTTGCTTCCGCGCCCACCGAAACTTTTCCGAACCGCGCGTTTGTGAACATGGCGACCTCGCAAGGATATGTGCAGGACAAATCCACCAGCGTCTACACCGCCCCTAGCATCTACACCGCGCTATCGAAGAATTCGGCGACCTGGTCCGTTTACGGCTACGATGCGCCGCCGCTTACGCGTGGGTCAGTGGCGGATATTACGAAGGCGCCCGAAAGCAATTTTGGTGAATTCGCCGATTTCGAGGCGGCGGCAAAGAATGGCAGTTTGGCGAATTATGTGTTCATCGAGCCCCAGTGGGGCTCCAGCGGCAACAGCGAGCATCCCGACTACGACATGAGCAAAGGCGAGCAGTTTCTGCATGACGTTTATTGCGCGCTGTTTGGAACGCCGGTGTGGAATCAGACTCTGCTCATCATCACCTATGACGAGCATGGCGGCTGTTACGATCATGTTCCGCCTCCAGAGAACGCGGTCCCTCCGGACAATTCGGCCGGCGAGCTGGGATTTGACTTCACGCGCTTCGGAGTTCGCGTTCCGACCCTTCTGATTTCGCCCCTGATTGCCGCCGGGACGGTATTTCGAACCAGCTCGCAGACGCCGTTCGATCACACTTCCATCCTCGCAACCGTTGAAGAGCGCTTTGGACTTCCCAGCTTGACCGCACGCGATGCCGCGGCGCCGCACGTTGGCGATGTCCTGACCTTAACAACGCCTCGCACGGACGATCCGCTCAGCGGAGTGACCGTTCCCGTCAGCTCCGCGACTCAGGTCTTGTCCACGAAGCCCGACAAGTTTCAGGCTGCGCTTGCCGAAACGGCGTCGAATCTGCCGCTGAAGGAGGATGAGGACCCCTCAGGCCATGGCCACCACCATGAGACGCCGAAGTTTACGACCGGTCAACAAGCGGTTGAATACGCGCGGCGTCGATTCGCACAGTATGCGAAAGAACGCCGTGATTGAAGAGCAAGCCGCGTGCAAATTTTGGAGCTTTTGACATTAGCGCGGATGGCTTTTTGCCACCCCAGCATTGCGCTGCGGAAGTTTCATCCTTTCGAATTCTTTCGTCTTGTCGGCCAGACGAATCGTCTCGTAACCTTTCCGGCGCGCAACGATGCGGTAATCGAAAGCAACGTTCGACTGCCCGCCGCTCAGCTCACGGACTGCAAATCCATGGGCCGTCTTGTTGCTCACATAGAGGCCCTTGCAATCTCCGTTAGGCGTGAGAAAGACGTGATACTCGACATCCGTATTCACGCTTTGAGCGAACGTCGGTTCGAGAGTGATAGTGACCGCTCCGCCGGAAAGCTCTCCCGAGCCGAAATCCTCAAACCAATTCTCGGGAGCCTCAACCGCGTAAAGAGCCACTTTGCGCGTACCGTTATCGACAGGAACTACGGCGGATTTCGAGCCGGTGCAGGCCAGGTCCCCGGACGTATCGATGGTGCAGTTGCCAGAGTTGCCACCGGCCTTAAACGCCTCGGCGCTGTTCGAAGAGTTATTGAATGCGCTGAGCGCGGCATAAGAGCCGTTGTTTGCAAAATACGCTGCGTACCCGTCGTCGGCGGTTCCCAGCACGCCGATGGTGTTGGACTGGCTCGTGTCGCCCCATACCCCCAAACCAAGCCCAAGCTCTGATCCTGTGTTACTCTCACCGAGCAAATCGCCGTATACTCCCACGCCCGCAGGACTGTACGCAAAGCCCTCCACGCCTATGGTTTGTTTCGTCCTGCCTTCGCCGAGGCCAAGTATGCCAACCGCCTGGTTCACATCATTGGTTTCAATACCCTGTATTCCGTATCCAGTGCCCGATGCCTCGATACTGCCGCTGAAGTAACCGAAAGTTCCTCCAACAGTTCCACCCGCACTGACATTTCCGCTCGCGCTGATACTCCCCGTCACGCTTTGATTTCCTGTGAAAGTGTTGGCCCCGATCGAAGCGAATGCGCTCGCCGCCTTCCCGCCTAGAAGGCTCGCATTCAGATTTGATACTTGCGTCGTCGACGCGACAGAAAGCGGAGCCGTTCCGGTTGCGACCGTCGAGATCAACTGGCCGCTAGTGCTGACATTCCCCGTGCTGGTTTCTGCACCCGCGAACGTCACCGCTCCATCGAACTTCGCGGTTCCGTTCACCTCTAACAGCGCGCTGGGCGTGGTGGTGCCCAGCCCGAGATTCCCGGCGAAATAGTTCTTGTCGTTACTGCCGCCCTGATACAGACCGAAGCTGGAGCCAGTCACGCTGAGCGGCGCAATGTACACTCCATAGCCCGTGGTTGGTTTTCCGCTCGAGTAGCTAGTTACCGACGAGTAAACTCCATACGCAGTAGTCATCGCACCCTGCGCCTGGGCGAATAATCCGTAGCCAGTAGTCAGATTGCCTGTTGTCTCCACGGTGTTGGCGTAGATGCCGTAGGCCGCGGCGGCTGTTCCCCCAGTTTTGCTCACTTGAGCCTGGCTGAATAGACCATACAGAGCATCCACGGTCTGATTGGAGCTGGTGCCGGCTGAGGACATAAAACCCTTCAGAGTGCCGACCCGATTGGTTGCGCCGACGTCGTTGGCCTGACCTCGCACGCCTTCATAAATTCCATACGAAGCCGAAGAAGGATTAGCCGTGACGTTACCGCGAACAGCTTGCGCAGTTACAGTGGCCGAGCCGGCAAACGCCGTGGTGCTCGGATAAACATCGAAGTATGCAGACGGCGTGGCGATGTCTAGTCCCACCTTGCCGCTGACCGCGAACAATGGCGATGCCTCGATATTGCAGGCTGTCGTGAAGAGGGCGATGCTGTTGGCCGTTGCAGCTCCATCGCTGGTCACCGGCGAACAGGCGCCCGGAGTGTTTGCCGGCGCGGTCAGCGCGTGCATCATTCCAGTTTCATTGGCCTGGGAGGCTGCTGCTGCAACGACTTGCCCAGTGGCCGCAGTGTTCTCGACGGTGACGTACGCCGAAGCCGGTTTGCCGCCGAGGGTGTCGGCATCTGCCGCTTTCAAGGCGTACGGCACGCCGACCAGTAAGACCCGCGAAAGGTCTGCTACTCCAGGCGCGTCAGGCTGCACGGCCAACCAGCGCGCCGCTCCAGTCGTGAAGAGATCGAGCGGCAAACCGGCCGGGTTGCTCGCCCCGAGGTGAACAGTGTAACTGCCTTGCGCGTCGACCTCAGCGATTTGCGACTCAGACCAGAGTGGCGAGCCGCCCTCTTGTTCGGCGAAAAGCGAAAACGTCACAGACACCGGCCCGGTGACGGGCTTTCCGCCGGCGTCCTTAATAACGCCGCTGAAACTCACCAATCGTGGAACGGTCGAAACCGCAGTCTGGATTGTGGCAGGGGAAACCGGCCCTTGTGCGGACGAAAATGCGCTGAACAGCATTGTCGCCGCGACGCAGAGTGGCAAAGAAATAGGAAGTTTAGTCATTGTTCTGTCCTCGGATGGAACCACTTGTGCGAGATCCCTCACAACTGATTGCGAAGATCCGGCCGGTTTTTTGAAAAATGATCGAAAAAAAATCTAAGAGCAAGCCGCGCGCAAATTTTGGTAGTGTCCTAATTTGAACTTTTCATCGCTGAGTAGCGGCATCGAGCGTGCTCCTAATCCACTCCGATAAGCTTTTCCCGCTCGTCTCTGCTGCCGCTGTCATTCGTTGCAGTTCTTTGGCCGCGAATCTGACGGGCACGATCTTTGCCTTGGCCTGATCCTCAGCAAGCTTTGGGCGTCCAACTTTTTTCGGTCTAGCCTTGCGGGGCATTGCGGTACTCCTGAACGATTGAAGCCCTTACAGCGGTCTCTGGAGATATGGCGGGTGGAATATGTAGGACGGTGACGTGCCGCTTCCCTTTGTCCTCTGTTGTGTGCGACCACGCATAAGCGCGATGCGTCTTTGGATGCCCGGTCAGATCAAACACCTCGACCACGCCGTCCCATACCGTCTTACCCTGAAAAACCTCCTTAACTGGAACACTAGTGACGTGCTTCGCCTTCGCCCCGTGGAGTTTATAGATCACATCACCCAGTTCTTCGTGATAGGTCACGCCGCTGCCTCTACGAGATCGCCAACACTCCAAAAAGAACGCTCAATGCCAGCGGCCATCGCCGGAGTGCAGCGCAACGTATTGTGACGCCGAACGAAGTTGTAATAAGCAAAATGCAGCCCTACTGCCGCCTCAAAGTTCTCGCGCTTTTTGCTGAATGCGTGCGTCAGGCGGGCCAGCCTCTTCATGTGCAGCCGCGTCGTACCGTTCAACCGCTCGATGTAGCTAGTAGAGACTAAGGCGAAGTTTGGCCTTCCGAATATGGATTTCTTCTCGCTAGTCTTGATCGCGGCTGCACTGTATCGACGTTGCGCTTCTATCGACTCATCAACTCCGTAGGTCTTGATTATCTGCCCATAATCCACATCGCGACCGAAGGCCCAGTCTATGGCTTCCACATAAGCCGCGAGACCGTCAGTTGAGATTTGCACCCGGTTTTTCATGCGGCCAGCTACATCAAGCACAAACGCCGTCGCGGTCTTTACGTCACGGTCGCTGCCGACTTTGAAGGCCGGGACGAGCTTCGTATCGGAATCAATAGCGCAGAACGTCCAGACGTTCCCAAACTGAGGATCGTCATCAGGACGGACATGGCGATCTTTCTTCCCGACAAAACCCCAGATTTCGTCCATTTCCAGTCGCGTACAGTTCAGGTTTCGCATTTTCGCGTCCATCAGGGCCGCGCAACCTTTTCCGACGCGAAGACCCAGCCGCATGATCGTATCGCGGTGAACGCCAGCCATGCGCTCAATGGAGCGAATGCTAGAGCCTTCCGCTAGCGCGCTGATCGCTAGGATCTGCTTGTCTTTCGGTAGGACGTTTGCCATGTCATTATTGTAATACGATAACATCCGCCGCGTCAATAGTTTTTGTGCTACATTTATTCCATGTTGCGCTTTACTGTTGCCGTTATCCTGCTTGCAGGGATTCCACTTTGCTGGTATCCATTGCGGGGGCAGCCCCCAGGTATAGGGAAACACTCCGGTCGAAACCAGAAAAAGCAACCCACACTCAGCGCACCCCAGCCCGAACAAGACCAGAGAGGTACGCCAGATTCGCCGTTCGTCGTTGATATAAAACAACGCCCAGATGCACAAGCTAAAACCGCCGAAGACAAGAGAAAAGACGACGCAAAGGAATATAGGGATCGATGGGCGTTCCGTCTGACAGTTATCGGAGCCGTAATTAGTGGACTCGTGCTCTTGATCGGCGCGGGAGGCGTGATTGCCGCCGTGAGGACTCTTCGCGCTATCAATAGGCAGGCCGATTTGATTGAGAAGCAAGCTATCATCATGGAACGGCAGGCAACTGAGGCACGGGAGACGGCAGTCCAGCAGGCTAGAGATGTTCAGGCGTCGATTGCGGAAGCTACCCGATCCGCTGGAGCCATGGAGAGGGTGGCTGAGTCGATGGCGGTAAATGCCGAATCGGTTAAGGAGAGCGTTAGCATCAGCAGGGAGATTGCGACAACCCAGAAGATTGCTATGGAGTTGCAGAGCAGAGCTTATCTGTCGGTGCTCTTTAGCTCGGCACTCTACCAAGACGCTAACCACGTCTTCGAAGTTGAGGCTGCGATTAGGAATCATGGGAACACGCCTGCCTATGGTGTGGTCTTTAAGTCCGCAGTGCAGATCACTCCAATGCCGATTCCCGAAGATTTTTCGTTCCCGTTGCCAGACGACAGCGCTGGACCCAGCGTGAGTCTCCTTGCCCCAGGCACAACAAAGGTATTTTCGCGAGCAGTTTCCGCAAGAGTGTCGGAAGATTCGGTGGAGTCCATTAAGCGTGGTGGGCCACCCCAATGTCTTGCGATGTGGGGAATAGTCAACTACCTCGACGCCTTCAATAAAACTCGCTATACCAAGTTCGCCTTCACACTCTACTGGCGCCCATGGATTCCTGGAAAGGACAGAGACGAACACGGCGATTTGAGAGACGAGCCGGTTTACAGCCGCGATATGCTCTATCACAACGAGGCCGACTAGCAGCGACCACAGTGCCCAAATTAGGACACTACCCAAATTTTGGAACCTTTGACATTCTGAACGGCAATACTGTATGAAAGCAGTGCCGATCGCCTCGTAAAGGATGCCGCCCCTGGACACGCTAAGCG
>JBAUUG010000469.1:0-3891 GCA_049582585.1 Bryobacteraceae bacterium
CTCTAGAATCAGCCTGTTCGTAGGCGCTGCTCTCCTGCTTTCAGGCGGAACTTTCCGGCTCCCCGCGCAGTACGATAAGGTTGCCGCGCTGGGGTCCGACAGCTCCATCACCCCGTTTGGTGGGCCGGCTTCCGCTCCGCCGATCGAGGACTGGCCCTACGATTTGCCGGATTTCCGGCCGACAGGCGAGCTAAATGACCACTTACCGAGCTGGCTAAAATTCGGTCTCGAGGAACGTCTCCGGTTCGAAGGTTACAGCGGCAGTGGGTTCAAGCCTAACAACGACGATTCTTATCTTTTGAATCGCTTCCGGCTCGGAATGATTATCCGGCCCACCACTTGGTTCGAAGTGGTGTCGCAAGTCCAGGATGCGAGGCCGTTCTTTCAGAAGCCGCCGATCGGTCCGCCCAATGAGAACCGCTGGGACCTCAAGCTTGCCTATGCCGAATTCGGCGATCTGGAGAAGTACCACATCAGTATTCGCGCCGGCCGCCAGGAAATCGACTATAACGACACGATCATCGCCAATTCCGAATGGCGCAACCAGGCTCGCTCGTACGATGGCGTGGTTACTAATATGCACTTTGACCGGTTTCGGATAGGCCTCTTTGCCGCTTCGGTCGTCGCCCCGCTTAATGAAGGGGTCAGCCATCATCAGGAAGGAAATAACATCTATGGGTTCTATGGCGGAATCGATCGCATCATTCCAAATTCGGCGATTGAGCCTTTTGTGCTCTGGCGTGTGGCTCCAAGCGTGGCTGTCGAAACCACGACGAAAATCAAGACCGGAAGGCTCGATGAAAAAGCGTACGGGTTTCGCGTTAGAGGAAAAGATCTTTCCAATTTCGACTACCGATTTGAATTGATAGGAGAAGGCGGGTCAGCGGGTACCAACAACATCGATGCGTGGGCCACGACGTTGGGCGCGGGGTATAAACTTGCGTCTCTGGGATGGCAACCGCGAGTTTTCGCGGGCTATGACTATGCCTCAGGCGATAAGAATCCGAAGGATGGAACCCGCAACACCTTCGATACGATGTATCCCACCGCCCATGATCGATTCGGAATCACGGACCAATTTGGATGGCAAAATATTGTCGCCGGGCGCGCCGGCGTTACAGTTAATCCTCATCACCGTTGGTCTGTAACCGCCCAAGGTCTGGATTTCCGGCTGGCGAGCGCCACTGATGCGGTCTACAACAGTTCCGGCGTAGCGATGTTCCGCGATCCAACCGGGAAATCCGGCACTCACATCGGCGACGAAGCCGATCTTTACACATGGTATGAGGTTAACCGGCAAGTGCACGTGGGCGCCGGTGTCGGTCATCTGATGCCCGGTCAATTTCTCGACAAGGTCACGAAACGCGCTGCATATACGTATCCTTATTTCGCTGTAGAACTTCTGGATGGTAAACGAGTTCACTAGCGGCTTTGAAAACCCGGGTAACCGCTTGCTGACGCGCGCGGCTCGGTTTCTGCCGTGATATGTTGCACCGCATCGAGGAAGGATTGCGCGTTATGGCTGCACGCGTCCCCCGAAGGACTGTTAGAAATCAGTATGGACGGAACTCCCGCGCTCTTCCCTGCTATGCAATCAGTCGATGAATCGCCGATCAGGTAGCAGCGCTCCGGCTTTGCACCGTAATAACGCAACGCGTTTTCAATCAGCAGCGAGCCCGGTTTACGGCACTCGCAATTATCTGCTTGGGAATGCGGACAATAATAAATTCTCGAAATGCCGATGCCTGCAGAGCCAAGCAACCGCAGAAGCGCGCGGTTAACGTCGATGAATTCGGCTTCGGTGTAGTAGCCGAGACCGATTCCTTGCTGATTCGTGATCAAAACGAGAATGAAGTCCAAGTCCTGGAGGGTACGCAATCCTTCAGCGACGCCCGGCATAAGCTCAACACGGGAAGGATCGTGGAGAAATGGGAAGTCACGGATGAGAGTGCCGTCGCGATCGAGGAAAACGAGCCGAGGCTCGGCCCTCGCCGGCAACTGCGGTGGGTTTTCGTGCAGCTTGATCACAGCCGCGCGCTCAAGGATGTCCGATGTGCTGGTAGGGAATGCGATCGGAATGCAGATTACTCGTCCGCCGTAAGATTCAACAAGAGGTTTGGACCTTAGCTGTTCATCTGAGTAATCGCCGCCTTTGATGTAAATATCAGGCTTGAGAAGCTCGATAAGGGCGGCAGGACGGGTCTCAGGCATCAAGGTGACCGCACTCACCGATTCGAGTGCAGCGACCACGAAGAGGCGATGCTCCTCATTATTGAGGGGCCGGAGGGGGCCTTTGTAACTTCGAACCGAGCTATCGGAATTTACAGCGACAATGAGGCGGTCACAATACTGCCGCGCTCGTATCAGGTACTCCGCGTGGCCGGCGTGCAGAATGTCAAACGCGCCGCAGGTAAATCCGATAGTTAATCCAAGCGCCTGTTGATCCGCGGTCCAGCGTTGCAATGCCTCCCTGGCATATATCTTTTCCTTCAACTTACTTCCAGAACGCAAAAGATCGCGGCTTCTCGGAAGGCCTTTTCTCTGCCGGAGAGATGAACTTATTGCGAACCACTGCACCTGGGTTGTGAACAAAAAGCTCGTCAGCCAACTCAGGTCCATAGCCCGACGCGACGTATTTGTAGGATGGGGAAAGATCGGGCGGCCGATCGACGCAATCATGCGCATCGCTGGCAACAACATGCACGAGTCCCCGCTCCAGCAGTGAATCGGCACTAGCTTTGGCGGCCGGTCCGAAGCGGCCGAGGAACGATTGCCCAGTCACTTGAATCAGGCATCCGTCGTCGATCAATCGTTCAAGCTCGTGGAACTTGGTCTGCAAAAAATTCATTCTCTCGGGGTGAGTGATGATGGGAACGATGTTTACTTCTATCAGTCGTTTCAAGGCCTGCTGCATGATCTGAGACGAGCAATAGTCCGGAGGCTCGAGCATTAAGTAGCGGCCGTGATTGATGGTGTATTTCGCCGGGTCGCTAATCGCGTCGAGCACATTGTCGTAGTCCAAATGGAAGTCGCAGCCCAAATGGACCTGGATGAACTCGCTCGAGCTCTCGCGCAGCTCGCCGAAGACCTGTTCTATATTCTCTTTTTGAAAAACGAATTGCGCATTCGCGTGCGGCGTTGCGACGATCTCGGTAGTACCCGCAGCGGCGGCGATCCGCAGCATCTGGATACTGTCCTCGATGGTACGCGCACCATCGTCGACTCCCGGTAGTACATGGCTGTGGATGTCAATCACGGTATTGTTATAGCTATGGGTACCCATTCAAGTATCGCAGTTCCCGCGCTGGATTTTGCGCGTCAGTATAAGTTGAAGGGGTTCAATTCTATCGAAACGATAGACCTTGACGCAGTCAGCCGGGCGATTGAAATCATGGCCGAGGCTCGCGACCATAATCGCCACATCTTCGTCTGTGGAAACGGCGGCAGTGCTTCGACAGCATCGCATTTTGTGACGGACATGATCAAAGGCGCGAGCTTCAACCGGCAACCCAGATTTCGGATCATGGCGCTGACCGATTCGATGCCGACCATCACCGCCTACTCAAACGATGTTGGCTACGATTGCGTATTCGCGGAGCAGCTCAAGAACTTCGCGCAACCGGACGATGTGCTCATCGCGATCAGCGGATCCGGCAATTCTCCGAACGTGCTTTGTGCGACCGACTTTGCGAATTCAGCCGGGTGCAAAACAATCGCTCTCACGGGCCGCGACGGTGGAAAGCTGGGTCCGAAGGCGAATTTGGAGATTCGCGTTGCGGAACCTCACATGGGCCGTATCGAAGATGGACATCTAACGATCTGTCACATGATCTGCTACTACTTCATGGAAGCGTAGCAGTACCGAAAACCGCTTGCTTGCGCGCGCGGCTC
>JBAUUG010000470.1:0-15754 GCA_049582585.1 Bryobacteraceae bacterium
CCACCGAACAACAAGCGAAACTGGATCAAATTAGACTTGAATTAGCAGAATTAGAAAATAAAATAGGATTGGAATCGGAAAATCCTCTAGCGACCGGAGAGAGAAACGTCCATAAGGATTCACTTAAGGATATCGAGGAAAGGCTAAGCGGAACGGAAGTTTTGCTAAGTTTTTGCCTAGGTAAGAGTAAATCATTTCTGTGGACTGTGACCGGGGACCGCGTGAATCTTTACCAATTACCGCGTCAGGATGAAATCGGCAAGGACGCCCAAGCCTTTGCCGGGCAGATCCAAAGTGGAGAAAAGTCTGGCGCTGCGGGTCAAGCTCTCGCCAACGAACTGTTCGGCCAGCTCGGGCCCGATGTCGTAAGAAAGCGTGATTGGCTTCTTGCCGCCGAGGGAGTGCTCCTCAATGGTATTCCCCTTTGCGCGCTTCCGGGGGCGAACCATACGTTTCGCTTTCTCCCTAGCGAATTGCTGATCGCGTATCCCAAAGTTGCCTCATCGCAGCGACGATTTGTAGGAATTGGCGATCCTATTTACAACCTGGCCGATTCGAGGAGAACGGGAAGCCCCGCCCCGCTCGAAACGGGTGCTACGGCAAGATCGCTGCCGGTCGCCAGGCTGGTGGGTAGCGACGAGGAACTCCGGTCCGCGGCCAAGGCCAGCGGCTTGCCGGAGACGCAGCTCCTCCTGGGAGCTGGCGCAAGCGCCGCCAAATTGCGCATTGCGCTGTTAAAGACCCCGGCAATCTTACATTTCGCGGTACACGTGGTGAGCCCAGAAGGGCGGCCCGAAGAAGCAGCATTGGTGCTGAGCCTGATGAAAGACAACCTGCCGGAACTTCTGACTCCGGAAGCGATCGCGACGCTTCGGGTTCCCGGAACCTTAGTCATTCTCAGTGGCTGCTCATCCGGAACCGGGAAAGCGCTTCCCAGCTCGGGATTAATCGGATTGAGCCGGGCCTGGTTACTGGCGGGCGCCTCCGCTGTCATCGTGAGCGCGTGGCCCACACCCGACGATTCCGGTTCTTTCTTTTCGGCTTTTTACAGTCATTTTCATGCACTTAAATCCGGCTCGCCAGCTCAACGAGCGGCTATTTCCCTTCAACAAGCGCAACTAGAGATGCAGCGGGACGGCGGCTATCGAAGCGCATCCTCTTTTTGGGCCGCATATTCAATCGTTTCCAAGGAGTAAGCTCAATATGGTGGCGGTTCAACAGAAGCTTAGCTCGACGCCCATGGCACAGGCACCTGGGGCCCAGGTGAAAGATCAATCCGTGAAACCGAACTTTTGCCCCTTGGATTGGGGATTGCTGGTCAACCAGGTGAAGGCCGGCGAGGATGCCGGAATGGAACAGCTTTATAAGCTGTTTAGCCGGGGAATCCGCTACTATCTGTGCCGGCAGCTTGGACCGCAGGAACTGGAGGACAAAGTCCACGATACGTTCCTTATTGTCGTGAACGCCATCAAGCGGGGAGATTTGAGGGAACCCGAACGGCTCATGGGTTTCGTCCGTACGGTTGTGCGCAGGCAGGTGGCGGCGTACATAGAGCAGGCGGTACATACGCGCCGTGAACAGACGGATCTGGAGACCGGCATCGCTGTAGCGGATCGAAAACAAAACCCGGAGCAGGAAGCAATTCTACGGCAAAAAGCAGAGCTTATGAAGAGTGCGCTCGGAGCTTTATCGCAACGGGATCGGGATATTCTGGTACGTTTCTATTTAAGGGAGCAGACACAAGAACAAATCTGCCGAGAAATGTCGTTAAGCGAAACTCAATTTCGTCTGCTAAAATCGAGAGCCAAGGCGAAATTCGGAGAGATTGGCCGGAAGAAGCTGGCCAGTTGCGGAATTTTCTCGATTTTTTTGAGAGCACAGGCTGGCTAGGAGCACTCTTGTTTTAGGGACGGAGTGAGATTCCGTTCCTGGCATCGTATGGAGAACTTGTATATAGACCATCCGACGGAAGAGGCGTTGGAGCGCTTTCTTCTGCGCCAGAATGCAGAAGAGGAGCTCGATATCGTTGAGACCCATATCCTCGCGTGTGAATCGTGCGTAGCCCGGCTCGAAACTCTCGAAATGCAGATTGCCGTCACCAAGAGCGCTTTGGAGCAACTGGAGCGCGAGAGCCGTGAGAAAAAGCCGGCAGCAGCCTTCTCGAAAGGTTGGTTCGCGTTTCCAAAACTAGCTTGGGCAGGAGCGGCAGCAGCCCTTGTGCTGGGCATCGCGCTGGTTCCTCAGCTTCGCCGCGGAGGTAGGGAAGCCGTCGAGGTCCAGCTTTCGGCGAAGAGGGGCGTACAAAATACTGTCGTGCCGGAAGGCTCTCCTCTGCATCTGCGATTGGAGACGAATGATTTGCCTGAAGGTCCGGGGCGCGTTGAAATCGTCGACAGCAACGGAGCTGGAGTCTGGGCGGGCGGCGTGGCGATCCAGCGAGGCCGCATACAGGTGAATGTGCCGGGCATTAAAAAAGCGGGCACCTACTTCTTGCGCCTGTACAATCCGGCTCTGCTGCGCGAATTCGCTTTTCAAGTCCGGTAACGTAACCTTAGAAAGTTCGGCGCCGTAAGCGATCGATGGTGAACTGCGCCGTGTCGGCGACCGCCATTACGGCCATCACGCCGGCTTGGATGGGATCGGTCACCACCAAATCGCAGGCTTGGGGCACGCTTCCCGCCATATTCAAGCTGATGACCAACAAACCTTCGCTACGCACTTCGCGCACCGCTGTCTCGATATCCCCGCCCATGAGGGAACCGGCCAGGACCAACGCTCTTACTCGCGGCAGACGGCGAACGGCTCGCACCGCGGCAGCCAAGGATTGTTCGCCGACCAGCGGAATCGTATCCACTGAAATGTGCTCGCCGCGAATGTTGTGACGGTCGGCTTCCGAAATGGCTCCTACTGCGACTTGCCCGACCTGGGCGCCGCCGCCGACAATAATAATCCGCTTGCCGTAGATCTTCTGCAAGGATTGGACCAGCGCGACCGAACGGACTACCTCGAGGCGCTCGAGATCCGACAGTAGAGATTCCGGCTCGCCCGGCAGATCGAGATCCAAATAGACGTGAGTCTGGGCGGGCTGATCCTCATGAATTGAGATAGAGCGAATGTCGCCCGCGTGCTTGGCGATCACGCCGGTCAATTGATGCAACACACCTGGAGCGCTGACGGTGACGAGAGCCAAACCGATTTTGCCGGCGCCGGGCTCGGTCAGACCGTCACCTCGTATTTTTTTAGCACGTCGTCCCAGACGCCGCGCGCTTTCAACAGAAGCTCGATTACCTCGCGCACGGCCCCTGAGCCGCCCGGCGCGTCGGTGACCGCATTCGCCGAGGACTTTACCTCCTCGCGCGCATTCGCGGTGGCGAACGATAACCCCGCCCGGCGCATGATGACAACGTCGGTCAGATCGTCGCCGATGTAAGCAATTTCCCGATGCGTGACGCCTGCCTCGGCAACGATCTTTTCATAGAGCGGGATCTTCTCAATATGGCCCTGGAAGACCCAGCTCATGCTGACTTGCCGGGCTCTTTCCGCGGTCGCCGGAGATTCGCGTCCACTAATCACGCCGGTCTTGATGTCGAACCAAGTCAGCCAACGCAAGGCTATTCCATCCTGCGAATCGAATCCTTTCGTTTCAACCAGGTTGCCCTCGCCATCCGGCACAAGATAAAGCCGGCCGTCGGTAAGGACGCCATCGACATCCATCAGCAGAACCTTAATCCCGGCGGCAATGGCATGAAGCGCCTCGGCAGTGAGCGGCGGATTCAGTCGCATGGCGGGGCGGAGGATCTTCAACCGCGACTTACAATTAGGGGATTGGCGGGCAATTTAGTCGAGCGGGTAGCGGGAATCATCTCTCGTTATAGCATGCTGTCCCGCGGCGCGCGGGTGGGTGTTGGAGTTTCAGGCGGCGCAGATTCGGTCGTTCTTCTACACATCCTTCAGAGGCTCTCAACAGATCTCGAAATCATGCCGATTGTTCTACACGTGAACCATCAGTTGCGAGGAGCTGAATCGGACCAGGATGAAGAATTTGTCCGTGCGCTGAGCGAGTCGCTGAAGATAGAGTGTTTCGTCGAGCACGCCAAGCCTGAGAAGGGGAATCTAGAGGAGGGTGCCAGGAATGCCCGGCGTGAGTTCTTTCAGCGCTCGACCAAGCAGCACTCGCTGGCGCGAATCGCGCTCGGGCATACCAGGAGCGATCAGGCTGAGACGGTACTATTTCGGTTTTTGCGAGGCTCGGGCTTAGCAGGTCTGGCCGGAATGCGAATGGTGACTCAGGATAATCTGATCCGTCCACTGCTGACCACGAGCCGTGACGAAGTGCGGAACTGGGCGGTGGAGGAAGGAATCGCGTGGCGGGAGGACTCATCCAATGCGGATATCGGATTTTCCCGGAATCGCCTTCGGCGCCAGACTATTCCGGCATTAGCTCGGCAATTCAATCCGGAACTGGAAGGCGTGCTGGCGGGAACCGCTGAACTGGCTCAGGCTGAGGAAGACTATTGGGCTGAACAGGTTGAGCGCAAATACGAGCAAATTACCAAACGAACTCATTTGGGTTCGATTTTGCATGTCCCGTCTCTTGTTTCGCTGCATACCGCCGTTCAACGACGGCTGATCCGGCGGGCGATGGTTGACGTTCGAGGCGACCTCCGATCAATAGAAATGGCGCACGTGAATGCCATATTGGCTCTTTTTGAAAGCAGCCATGGGCATGACCGCGCGATTGTTCCCGGAGTGGACGCGATTCGCTCGTACGACAGATTATTGCTGGCAATCCCGGGGGAGCTAAAGTCCCGAGAGCGGCACTACTGTTTTGAGATAAGGCCGGGCGAGGAGCGCCAGTTGCCGTTTGGGGCCGGTTCTATTTCGATCGACTGGGTTAAGCCGGAGTGTGAATTTTATGCTAAATTCAAGGAAGAACAAGAGGTTACAGAAGTTGTCGATCTGGGGGGCGAGGCACTGTCCCGTTGCGGATCGCGTGATGTATTGTGCGTCCGCAATTGGAAGCCCGGTGACCGGTTACATCGTCCGGGACACGTCGAATCTGAAAAGATAAAGTCGCTTTTTCAGGAATATAAAGTGGCGCTCTGGGATCGACGGCACTGGCCAGTAGTGGTTAGCGGAGAAGAAGTCGTTTGGGTTCGGCAATTTGGCAGCGCGGCCAAATTTCAGAGCTCAGGTGAAGGCAGGCTTCTCCGTCTGGTCTACCGGGAAGCGCCGGTGAATCGAAACCTATCGGGTTGACGTCTTGTAAGTGAGGGAGTTCATGAGTTCAAATGTCAAAACGGCCGTGTTTTGGGTCGTAATCATCTGCGCGGTCGTTCTGGTGTACATGGCCGTGAAAACCGGGAGAGGGCCAACTCCCCGGAATCTCTCGGTATCGGAATTTGTGACGTACGTTCAGGATGGCAGGGTAAAAGACGTCACCATAACCGGAACCGACGCCCAAGGCACGTTGGCGGAGGGAGGCGTTTCATCGCAGTTCCACACAGTCATTCCTCCAAATTATCCGGAAATCTACAAGATGATGCAGGACAAAGGCGTCAAGTACAGCTGGAAGGATTCGACCGGCAATGGCTGGATTTCAATCCTCTTCAATGCGGTTCCGCTGTTGATTCTGCTTGGACTGTGGATCTTCATGATGCGCCAGATGCAGAGCGGCGGGAATAAGGCGCTGAGCTTTGGGAAGAGCCGGGCGCGGTTGCATTCCTCGCAGCAGAAAAAGGTAACTTTCAAGGACGTGGCCGGAGTGGAAGAAGCCAAGGAGGAACTGCAGGAGATTATCGAGTTTCTCCGGGAGCCGCAAAGATTCCAGAAGCTGGGCGGGCGTATTCCGAAGGGCGTTCTTTTGATAGGCCCTCCGGGAACGGGCAAGACATTGCTCGCGCGCGCGATCGCGGGCGAGGCGAACGTGCCGTTCTTTTCGATCTCCGGTTCCGATTTCGTGGAAATGTTCGTTGGAGTCGGTGCGAGCCGGGTTCGAGATCTTTTCGAGCAAGGCAAGAAGAACGCGCCCTGCATCATCTTCATCGATGAAATTGACGCCGTCGGGCGGCATCGAGGCGCCGGATTGGGCGGCGGTCATGACGAGCGCGAGCAGACGCTCAACCAATTGTTAGTGGAGATGGATGGGTTTGAATCGAACGAAGGAGTGATCCTGGTCGCGGCCACGAACCGGCCTGACGTTCTTGACCCGGCGCTTTTGAGGCCGGGACGTTTTGACCGGCGCGTGGTTGTGGATCGTCCCGACGTGCGCGGGCGTGAGAGCATCTTGAAGGTCCATACGAAGAAAACGCCGTTGGGAGACGATGTAGACCTATCCGTGATTGCTCGCGGAACGCCGGGCTTCGCAGGCGCGGATCTCGCGAATTTGGTGAACGAAGCGGCGCTGGTGGCTGCGAGGCAGAACCGAAAAGTTGTTACTCAATTCGATTTTGAGCTCGCCAAGGACAAGGTTCTGATGGGCGTGGAACGCAAGAGCATGATCATCAGCGACAAAGAAAAGCGGATGACTGCTTACCACGAGGGTGGCCATGCTTTGGTTGCGGCGCTCATCGAGGATGCGGACCCTCTGCACAAAGTCACGATCATCCCGCGCGGCATGGCGCTGGGACTGACCATGCAGTTGCCGCTGGACGACAAGCTGTCTCACGACAAGGGCTATCTGCAAGCGCGCTTAGCCATTCTGATGGGCGGCCGCATCGCGGAAGAGATTTTCCTGCATCAGATGACTACCGGGGCGGGAAACGATATAGAGCGCGCGACTGAAATGGCGCACAAAATGGTTTGCGAATGGGGCATGAGCGAACTCGGCCCATTGAGCTTCGGCAAGAAAGATGAGCAGATTTTTCTTGGCCGCGAGATTGCGCAACATCGGGATTACAGCGAGGCCACGGCAATCAAAATCGATGAGCAGGTGCGAAGGTTGGTCGAGGCTGCCTACGACAAAGCGAAGCAGATTATCGAAGAACGCTCGGATGCATTGGTGAGGATTGCCGACGCATTGCTCGAGCGCGAGGTGTTGGATGGCGGCGAGGTAATGGACCTGATCAACGGGAAGACTCTTCCGAGGCTGGTGACAGGGTCGAAAACAAGCACTCCTCCAGACGGAGGCACAGTGATTGCGCCGCATCCAACCGGGACGTCAATGCCGGGGCTGGTTGGAGGAGAGAGCCCGCAGCCGGCCTGAACCCTGCGTTTCATCCGCTGTCTGGGCGGACCCCGTTGCGTCGTAATTAACAGCCTCGATCAAAAGAGCGTCGCGTCATCCCAGACTTGCACCCCAAACCGGAAAACGCGCCGAAACGCCCGCTTCACATTCTAACCGGACTAGCAGCAGTCCCAATTCGCCGCGAAACAGGCTTTGGGGGTGATCCTCTTTGGACCAAGTCGGGTTCACGCTCTCAATGAAGTGGCCGGCTCGTTTGCGCCACACCGGTTCGTCCGCCGCTTGGGCAAACACGGCAAGGGCGGCCGCTTGGCCCCCAGCACCGCAGCACACATTTCCCAATTTCATGCGCGATTCCCAGACTCCCCAGGCGGCCCGCTCCATCATGTCCCGATCCTCGCGCTCGCCCGAACATTGCCACATCCGGGTCCACGTCAACAGATGCCCGGCCACGCCGTTGCACCAGCCGTGCATGAAATAGTCGCTTCCCACTCGAACCGGCCAGCGGACGCCGCGCCGCATCATCACGGTCAGGCTGCGTAACCGCGCCGCAGCTTCTTGCGCCTTCGAAGATGCTCCTGCGCTTAACGAGACGAACAGCATTCCGCCGGCTCCATGAGCGAATCCCAGCCGGTCGCGGTGCTTTGCGGAGCGGGCGGCCGCAATGCAGGCTCGATCAATGAGCTGGCCGCGAAGCTCGCCCAGCCTCTGTTTCTGCTCGGCCGGAATGGGCAATTGCCGCAAGCGATCCGCAGCCAAAGCCAGCCCAGCGCCACCCAGGTTCACATCTGCCGCGTGCGAATTCCGGTGAGTCGCCGCCGAAACAAACCGATCAACTGCTGCGCGTGTTCCGCGCGTGTCTGCGACCGCAGCACGGATGAGACTCTTGACGAAAAACATCCCCGGCTCGGCCCCCGAAAGAGATGAATACCCGATGCGTCTGCGAGTCAGCTCGATGCGCTCAGATGTGAACGCTTCGGGGCCGCGGGAATGTTGTTCTGCCTGCTCAATCCATGCGTCGGCCGCCCAAAGAAATTCAGCATCTCCGCACAATTCTGCGGCACGAAGAAGCGCATAAGCGATGCCGCTTGCACCGAAACTGAGCGAGCAACGCGGCGAAATCACATCGAAGTTTCGTAGTCTCGCGGAACCTAGCCCGAAGCCCTCCTTTATCAAGCGTTCCGGGGCAAGCTTCCGGTTGATTCGAAAAGCGCGGGCGACCGTGCCGGTCTCGGTTCGTAGGTGGGGCGAAACAGCCGCCCCATCCTCCTCTTCGAGCCCAGCCACCAAGCCATCCCGCAGCGGAATGAGTGATTCCGGACGCTCTGCCGGATTTTTCGCGAGGTACTTCCGTAGGGCGGCATCGGCGGAAGGCCAGGCTCCCCGTCGACCATTCGTGAGAGTCCTTGCCGGGGTCTCCACGATCTGCCGCAGCATGGTTTCCCGTTCCACGGAGAACTCGATACTGTGAATGCCCGACAACAAATAGAAAACCAGCGCCGCGATGGCGTAGTTTTCACCGCGCAGACTGAGCGCAACCGGCGGTTGCACGTTATCCAATACGCCTTTCGCGTATTCGGGTTCGTAGAAGAACGGGACGCCAACGCGCCACGTCGGCGGTGGCAATCCCGGGGCGTGCGAATGTGAGAAATCCAGAATCCAAGCCTTGCCTTGAAGGTCGAACAGAGCGTTCTTCGGCTGGATATCGCCATGCAGGATACCGCGGCCGTGAAGACTCTCGAACGCCTCGACTAGCCGAATCGCGGCTTGCAGGAGCTCGCCTCGCGGGCCGGCGCGCATCTCCTGAAACGCCTCACGCGCCACCACTCCCGATATCCATTCGGTCACTAGATACGGCTCCGGTGCGGATAAGCAAACATCCAGAACCACGGGAGCCAGGTCGCTTCCAGCCGCCTCCAACACGTGATGCTCGCGCTCGATTAGCCGCTTCCCCGACGCCCCTCGCATCAACTTAAGCGCTCCGAACTGCCCCGCGTCATTCTTCGCGAGATACACCGAAGAATCGTCGAAATCGTTGACTTTTCTTTGGATATTCCACGCCCCGATGCGTCGCATATCCGCGATCTGCCGCGTCCTGCCGGTCCGAACCAGTATTCCGCGATCCAGAAATGTCCGCAGACTCGGGTAGATTTCGCTCAGCACTTCTTCAGCCGGCGCTCCCAGACGTTTGGATAGTAACTGCACCGCGACCGAAAGCGGACAAGCGGACGTGAACGCTAAGAGGAACTCCGCTGTTTCGGGACTCAGAACTAACGACGGGAAGCGGCTGGCGGTTCGAGTCACAACCACATCTGCTGCGGAATTTTCTGCTGGGCTCTGCTGCCCCGGAACGCCGGACCGAAAGACGACATCGGAGTTAAGCACCAGACGATGGTGGAGCGTGATCACAGCTCGATTCTCCACTTGCCCGCGATCAACTCCTGCCGCGGCAGCCACTGCAGCGGGTCGATATCGCGCAATCGCAGAGCTGTCCGCAAAAAGTTAAGCGCCTCCTCGGCCGGAACGTCTCCCGAGATTCCGTGGACGCACTCTGCTACCTGCCGTGTCACCCAAGATCGCCAGCTTCCAGCCTGTTGCGCTGCCATAGCGGGCGGATCCACGCCCCAACTGAGCAGTTCCGTTCCCGGTACCGGGGCAGAAAACGGCACCCCCTGGACGGGCACGTCCAAGCCAAGCCGCACCAGCTCGGAAACGGTGGTTTGCAGCTTTTCGAAGCTCGAAAAGTAAGCGACGATCTTGTCGGCACGAGCGAGGGAATGCGCCGGAAACGCGATCTTGAAAACGCTGCTGCGGGCATGCCCCATAACCTCGCAGAAGGCTGGGATCACTGCCGCAATACTTTCGGGGTGCGGGCAAACATACAGCTTGAAATGCGCGCCCGAGGATTGGCCACGCCGGAAGAAAACCCATGCTTTTCCTATTTGCAGGCTCCATTCCTTCCCGCCGAGTCGTGGCGCCGGATTTTCGATGTCAATGCCGCTGATCCGAGCAAACGCCTCTGCGGAAACGCCCGAAATCACGGTTCTAGGCAGCGAATTGAACGCGTACAAGCGGCTTGCTGCGGTATCGGGCGGCAGGTGCCGGATCGCCAGCGCATAGCCTAGCGCGAGCTCCGATATCCTGCTGCTCCCGTTTGCCGCTTCTTCCCCACCATCCAGGCTCGCCCCGCGTAGCGCAATCGTCCCATTCACGAATCGGCGCCCGCGGCGAACCTCGACGAGTCCATCGAGAACCAATCGCGCGACAACCTGGTCGCAATCCGCCACCTTTTCACGCAGCGCCCTAGGGAGCACACATGGCGAATGCAACGCGGCGAGAAGAGCAACTTCGTTTACGCTAAGAGAGCGCTCGTGATTGCCGTTGGCCACCGCTACTGAGCCGTCGCGGCTCCTGTGCGCGCGAAACCGCACCTCGACACCAGGAGTCTTTCTCAGAACCGCCGTCGACCAGTCTGGAATTGAAAGTGCCACGGGGCCAAAAGTTCAGCCCGGGACTACTTCTTCGCGCGAGGCTTCCTTGCCGCGCGTTTCGCCGCGCCTTTCTCGGTCGCGGTTTTCTTGCCGCGGGCCTTCTTGGCCGGCTTCACTTTCTTGACACGTCGCGCCTGAATCAGCTGCTTGCGCGTCTTCAGGTGCTCAAGAGCGCCGTTCAGCATCGCCTCTATCGCCTCGATCTGCCGGGTCGTTTTCGGAGTGAGCGCCTTTGATAGCGCTCGCTCCCGCGTCGCTACGCTTCGCAGGTAAGCCGTTAACTGCCTGCGCATGATGCCGAGATCCACCAGCGAATTCGGATTCATCTTGGGTTCATCGCTGCGGAAACAGAGGGCAACAGGCTTGCCTACCTGAAGTACGAAGGAGTCGCCCGCGCACTCGTCGGTGGCTACAGGGGGCAAGCAGTAGCTGTCCCGCTGCAGCGGCAAACACGCGCTCACGCCTGCGCAGCGGCTCTCCGGGACGATAACGCATTCGTCTGTCCGCATCCCCATTCCGCAGGGCGTCAGTACGTTGCCGCACCCGCTGTCGTCATCGCAGCCACTATCGTCATCGCAGCCACTATCGTCATCGCAGCCACTGTCGTCACAACCGCTGTCATCACAGCCGCTATCGTCACAGCCGCTATCGTCACAACCACCGCCACCACTTGCGTCCGGTATGTCACAGACGATGCTCTCGCCGTCGCAGCCGTTCCCGCCGTCGTCGGTTTCCAGACACTCGAGTTCCGCAACCTCGCCGGAATCGACGCCGCAGGTATTAGCCTGGCACTCTACCGGCAGAACGTGCACGAGCAGGTTCCGTACGCGAAACATGGCCATATCAGGCCTCCTACAAATGAATTAAAGGTCAGCGTACATCGGATTGCATGGTGCGTCAACAGAAAACAGTCGAGAGGAAACACAGGAAAACATCTGCTTGGCCGTAAGTGTTAACCAAGCTATTTTCGTGATACGGAGCGCGTTTGAGATGAAGCCGCGAACGACGTTGTGCCCGCCCTACCAGCGCATCAGCTGCGTGAGCTGAATGAGATTGCCGCAGGTGTCGTTCAGCATGGCGATCTTGGAGGCCGTCACGTCCGTTGGCGGCATGGTGAACTCGGCCCCGCGCCCTTTCATACGCTCGTAATCGGCTTGCAGGTCGTCGGTGTAGAACATGGCCGCGGGCCGGCCTTGCTGGAAAATGGCCTGCTGGTAGGCTTTGGCCGCCGGGTTGTCGTTGAGCGCCAGCTGCAGCTCCGTGCCGTCCGGGTCCTCTGGCGAGGCTACGGTCAGCCAGCGAAAGGGGCCCTGACTGAAATCGGCCTTCTTGGCAAAGCCCAAGACGTCCGTATAGAAGCGCAGGGCCTTGCCTTGGTCGTCTACATATACGCTGGTCACTTTGATTTTCATTTCGTTTCTCCTTGTCGCGTTCGCGGTTTGGGCCGCGTCGTCTTTCTCGTTGTCTTCCTTTTCGTTAGCGTTGATGAGCGCACAGGGCGTTTGGCGCCCGTTGTGCGCGGTTCAAATTGATCCATGCGGTCGAGGTGGCGTTCGAGAGCATCCACGCGAGCGGACCAGAACCTCCGAAATGGAGCCAGCCAGGAATCCACTTCGTGGAGCGGTTCAGGATTCAATCGGTAAAGACGGCGCTGTGCGTCCACCGTGGATTCCACGAAACCGGCCTCGCGCAGCACTCGCAGGTGCTTTGAGACGGTCGGCTGCGGCATACGAAGGTGACGCTCGATCTCTCCAACCGACTGTTGTGAGGAGACCAGGAGGGTCAAAATCGCGCGGCGGTTCGGCTCGGCAATGATTTCGAACACAGATTCCACTCTTTTGATATACTCCACAAAGCATATGCCTGTCAAGGTATATAGAGGATTCGGGGCTGAGGCCAAAGGTGTGACACAGCCCGGCCGCAAGGACTTTCATTTGCGCGGCGCTTTTGCGAAGCCTGAGGATAGACTGAAAACAGGCAACTCCATGCCTCGTGAATTCATTGAGCGCCGGGAAACCGGGCTTTACATCGCCGGCAGTCGTGTGCCCAGGCCCCAATCGGCGAGGTCATCGATACACTGGTGCTCATTTGGGCGGCCTCGGATGTCGGAGAATGGCAGAATCGTATCGTAAACATTCCGGCGACCTAGTAAGTGGTTGGAAGACAGGCCGGCCCCTTTCAACCGCAAGGACGCCGCGCATGACTTCCTTGAGGTGCTCGAATCCGGGGTTGAATCAAACGTTGCGGCCTTCATACTTTCCCGTCAGGACACGAAGGCGTTTCCCGCGTCCCCGGCGCTTTCGGGCAGGAGGGGCGTACACCTTTTGACTAAGTTCTCATCTGTCTCCGGACCTGCAATGCATGTCGAAAGGAATTGGCTATCGGAACGCCCTCATTTGGGCAATAATATAGTTGACAACTCATCGGTTAACCGCCAATATTGAAGCATGGGACCCGACACACTTCAAGAAGCGGTCATATACTTCGCAAGCCCTGACAACTGCCGTGAATATCTCGTAGCGCATCGCTGGCCCGATGGCGTGACATGCCCTCGCTGCGGTAGCAAGAACGTACTGTTCCAGCCGAAGTACAACCGTTGGCAGTGTGGCAGCAAGCACAAGTTGCGGCAATTCACATCGAAGACCGGAACGATCTTTGAAGATTCTCCGCTTGGCTTAGACAAGTGGCTCACGGCGATGTGGCTGGTCGTCAATTGCAAGAACGGCGTCAGCTCTTACGAGATCCACCGCGCGACGGGCGTGACCCAAAAGACCGCATGGTTCATGGATCACAGAATCCGGCTGTCATTGGGCATGGCTCCAGCCGACAAACTCTCCGGCCATGTCGAAGCGGACGAAACTTTCATCGGCGGCAAGGCACGCAATATGAACGTCGATGTTCGCAAGCGTCGCATTACCGGAACCGGAACCGGAACCGGAACCGGAACCGGAACCGGAACCAAAGGTAAAACTGCCGTGATGGGCATCCTGGAACGTGGCGGGAAGTTCGCACTTCGGTAGTTCCCAATCGCCGGAAGAAAGCACTTCAGGAGGAAGTCAAGAAGCACGTTGAAGCTGTTTCCGCGCTCTACGCCGATGCGTTACTCAGCTGTGACGGACTGGCCAGTGATTACGCGCATCAAGTGATAGATCACGCCGTAGCCTACTTGGGTGGCAATGTACACACCAATGTCTAGAGAACTTCTGGAGTCTCCTGAAAAGATCCATCAGGGGAACCTATGTGAGTGTTGAGCCATTTCATTTGTTTCGCTATCTTGACGAGCAGACCTATCGATTCAATCACCGGAAGTTAACGGACGCCGAGCGCTTCAGCTTGGCCGTGTCTGGGATTGCTGACAAGCGTGTGACATACGAAGAACTGACTGGCAAGTCCCTTAGGGTGAAAGATGCCGCACCGGATGCCGTCCAGAGGCAAGCGCAACTAACCTGTTATGTAAAACATTCGCGGCTGAAATTGTTTCAGCCGTATGGTATACTTGCAGTGCTCTGGTATTCATTCGTGCGTGAGTGGATAAACGCGCAACGCACACTCTTACATCTTTCCTCTGGGTAAACAGGGGACATAAAGCAGGGGTCTCATCCCAGACGCCGAAACCCCGCGTTGTACACTTGGAAGGCGTCAAATGCCGATAGCACGCGTACCGGAGCGTTACCGCTCCGGATTCGCCTTACTCCTGTCCTCGCAACAAGATAGTGTCTCGCAGCTCGTTGACGCAATTAGCAAGACCCCGCCGACTTCCGATTTTCAGGAGTTCGTTAGGTCGGTACACTCGCGACTCCCAAGCTGGAAACCACAGGATGTTTACAACGTGGTCCAAAGCTTGTATTCGTTATGCACATTGTTAGCAGATGAAGAAACGTCACTAGAGGATCTCATCGCTCAAGCCATCGAGGCCATGCGGTCCAGTGGGAAACCAGAACTGTTCGTCTCTCCAGAAAAGCAGTCCGGGGTAGCGGCAACACTCAAAGCTCTGCTGAGCATTGAATCGTTACGCTTGGCTTCCAAAGCCCTTGGCTTAAAAACCGATCACGAGCGGCTCTTTTGTGGAGTCAAAATCATAACCGACATCCGACCGGTGTTCTCGAACGTACAACGCAAACCTACCCGGGTCATGATCGGGCACACCCTGAAACTGGAGTATCACGAGAACGGCGTGCACAAAGAACTGTATATAGCGCTTGAGCCCGATGACATTCCCAAGCTGAAAACAGTTTTGGAGAGAGCGGAAGCCAAGGCGATCTCTCTAAGAGACCTATGTGCCAATGTGGGCCTAACCGAATTCGACCAACAAAGGAATTAAGTGCATAACGCATGCCTACGTACTGCAATCCGCTAATTGGTTCTAGAGAGTGGCAAGAAACAGATGATTGGGGCCGTTCAGACCACGAGAAGATCGATAGGCTCGAACTGGCCGAAATACTCGCGAGACATAAGAGCAGCGCACCCAAAGTATCGATAGAAGAGGAGTTTGCGCAACTTCTTAACGACTGGAGAGAATCGACGCAAAATATGTCCTCCCTAACCCAGATCCTCTCGCATCCGGCTTATCAGCGCATTATCGAGTTAGGTCGTCGGTTCGGTCCACGCGTCACCCCATTAATACTCGTTGATTACAAGGACCACGGTGATCACTGGGCTACCGCGCTTCAGGCTATCACCGGTGAGAACCCCGTAAACTCGAAGAGCATTGGCAATTCTTCGAAAGTAAGAAAGGATTGGCTTAGATGGGGCGAACAGCACGGATACTTGCAGGGCTGATTCACGTTAGATGTTTCCCGGTTATGCTGCGCGGTTTCCGATTGATTTTCCACGGCTAGGCACCCAATATAGGAAGAGAAGTTGCGGCACGCGTCTTTACAATTGCATCGCATGGGCGATGACGGACTGTTACCGGTGGTGGTGGCCGATTGATGACCCCACCGCTTACTGGCCGTCCAAGTCGTATGAGGTAACAATCGAGAACTTTGTAATGGCATTCGAAGCGAAAGGTTATCGTTTGTGTGTTGGTAGCCACCGTGAGTGGGGTTATGAAAAGGTAGCCATCTACGCAAACCACCGT
>JBAUUG010000471.1:0-6680 GCA_049582585.1 Bryobacteraceae bacterium
CTTGATAAACCTGCTCCTCTTGCGGAAACGACATCTCGAGGTCAATCTGCGTGAACTCCGGTTGCCGGTCGGCTCGCAAATCCTCGTCGCGGAAACACCGCACGATCTGAAAGTAGCGCTCATAACCGGCGACCATCAAAAGCTGCTTGAAGATCTGCGGCGATTGGGGCAGGGCATAGAAACTACCCGGCTGGACGCGGCTCGGCACCAGATAATCGCGCGCGCCCTCGGGTGTCGAGCGGGTCATGTAAGGCGTCTCAATTTCAAGGAAGCCCTGCCCGTACAAGGCTTCGCGGACCGCGAAGGAGATCTTCGATCGCATGATGATGTTCCGCTGCATGTGCGGCCGGCGCAGGTCGACATAGCGATACTTCAGCCGGATATCTTCTTTTACGTCGACGTTGTCTTCGAGCGGGAAGGGCGGCGTGCGCGATTCGTTGAGTATCCAGATTTTCGCGGCGGCGATTTCTATTTCGCCGGTTTGGATATTTGTGTTTACCGTCTCCGGGGTGCGGAGAGCGGCCAGACCCTCGACCGCGATGACGTACTCGGAGCTTAGTTCTTGCGCGCGTTTGTGAGAATCCGGGTTTTTGCTTTCGTCGAAAACTAATTGCGTGATGCCGTCACGGTCACGAAGGTGAATGAAAATGACTCCGCCGAGATCGCGGCGGCGGTGTACCCAGCCCATCAGCACAACGGTCTTCCCAGCGTCGCTCGCGCGTAGTTCTCCGCAATTGTGGGTGCGGCGGAGATTACCTAGAAAGTCTAATTTCACTTCTGCCATGGATGTTGCCGCAAGCGCTCGAGTAATTGCTGACGCGTTAGCGTCTCCTGCGTCCCTGAAGACATTTCCTTCAGTGTGTACCATTGGCTGGCGATTTCGTTATCGCCGACGATCAGCGTGTAACGCGCGGCTAATTTATTGGCGAGCTCCATCATTCGTTTCAGCTTGCGCTCGGTCCCCACTTCGACCGAAATATCCAGTTCTCTGATGTCGCCGGCCAGCATGGCACAGTGACGCGCCGCTGCGTCTCCCATTGGCGCAATATATAAATCGAGCGGCGAAGCGCGAGCCGTTTCTCCTTCCTCAGCGATCATGACCAGGCGGTCTTCACCAATCGAAAATCCAATTCCGGGCGCAGCCACTTTCGAGCCAAGGCTCTCGGCCAGCCCGTCATAACGCCCTCCTCCGAGAATTGCATTCTGCGCTCCCAGCGCGCCATGCGTCACTTCGAAGGTAGTGCGGGCGTAATAATCCAGACCACGAACCAGACGCGGCTTGACGGTGTAATGGATTCCGCGATCGTCTAGGAGCTCTCGCACTCGACGGAAATGCTCGTGATCCTCTTCGCTCAAGTAATCCAAAATCGAGGGAAGCTGATCGATGATCGGCTGATCTCCCGGCACCTTGCAATCGAGGACCCGGAGAGGATTCGTTTCCGCCCGCCGCCGGCAGTCCTCGCACATCCGCGGAGCGATCTCCCTCAATTCGGACCGAAGGACTTCGTTATATCGCTCGCGCGACTCTCTCGATCCGACAGAGTTAATGAGCACCTCAAAATTTTGAATGCCGATCTCTCGCAGAATCGCAATCACAAGCTCGATTATTTCCGCGTCGATGGCCGGCGAATCGGACCCGATGGCCTCGGCGCCTATCTGATAGAACTGCCGATACCGGCCTTTTTGCGGGCGCTCGCGGCGGAACATCGGACCTATGTAGTAGAGCTTTTGGATGCCGGATTGCTGATCGAGCCGATGCTCGATATAAGCGCGAAGAACCGGCGCGGTGTTTTCCGGCCGTAATGTGAGCGATGTGCCGTCGCGGTCTTCGAACGTGTACATCTCTTTACTGACGATGTCGGTCTCTTCGCCCACGCTGCGCGCGAATAGCGGAGTCTCCTCCAGAATGGGCGTGCGAATTTCGTGATAGTTGAAGCGGTAGAAAATTCGGCGGGCGGACCGCTCGACTTGATTCCAAACTCCGCTCGAGGGAGGCAAGATGTCGCGCATGCCTTTGACGCCGTGGATCAAGACTCTTCTTCCTTGTAAATTGCCGTGATCTTGACATAGTTATTGCAGTTTGCGCGGAAGCGCTGTTGCTCATCCGCGGTCACTTCACGCCGCACCCTCGCCGGAGTTCCCATCACCAACATATTCGCCGCTACTTCCATGTTTTCCGGCACCAGCGCGCCCGCGGCGACAACCGCGCCTGCGCCGATGCGCGCCCCGTTCAGCACAATCGCCCCGATACCGATGAGCGCGCCATCCCGCACTTCGCACCCGTGCAGCACAACACGATGACCAACCGTCACGCCATTGCCCACGATGCAGGGATAAAGGTCATGGTCGACGTGCAAAACGCTATTGTCTTGAATGCTCGTTTCATCGCCGATGCGGATATAATTCACGTCGCCGCGGATAGACACATTAGGCCAAATACTGGAGCGCTCGCCGATCACGACATCCCCGATGACCTGCGCGCTGAGATCGACATAAGCGGAGGGTGCGATGCGCGGCATGACACCGCGGTAAGGGCGGATCATGGGAGTTTAGCGGCAGACGCAGATCAGCGCAATTACCAGGGGCGCTGAGAAAGGGTTTCCCGGCACTCTCTTTCTAGCCATGCTAGCAGCATCGGTGCCGAGACGAATACTGGCGGGCGGACGACGCACTGCCCGAGAAGGTCGTTGACCGGTCGCGGCTCGGCAAGGGACTGCAAACACGCCTGCGCCGAAACCGAGCCGCGCGCGTCAGCGAGCGGTTTTGCGGGTATTTCAACACGCCCCTAGTGCACCAGAACGAGGTATGCGGCCATCCCTATGCCAACTGCGGCAAGCAGCAGACCAAGCATGACGGCGGGTAGCGAAACCCGTCCTGGTACCCAGGTGCCTGAACTCAGCTCACGCACTAATCGGAAATGTTGTAAAACAGCGCCGATAGTCACGATTACGCCCAAGACGACGAGCGCCACTCCCGACCACACCGAAAGACCCATGGTGCGAGCGGGAAGCTGGGATCTGCCTGCGCTGAGCTGGCGCAAGAATAGCCCGAAACGGCTGACTGCGAAGCCGACGCCCATTAAGCCGAGCCCGGTGCGCAGCCAGGCAAGGAACGTTCTCTCCGCTGCCAGGTAAACCCGCGGATCCTGTTCCGCAGGTTTATCCATAGGCAAATTGTAACCGCCAACTAAACGGGCGTGACCACGTTATGCCAGCCTGACCCGTGCCGATTAGGGGGTCCAGGTCCCCTCGTTCACCCACCCGGTCGTCTCACTCTCGTTGTCCACGGCCTTCATATAGACGTTCGTCGGTGCTGTGAAAGTGCTTGTGAAGGTGACCGATACCGAGATCGTAATATTGTTCCCGGAGATTGAAACTGTACTCCCCGCGCCGCTGATCGAACACTGGCTGTTCGACAGCGTTCCGCCTGAGCCCACGATCGTCGATCCGGCGACGAACCCGCTCCCCGCGTTGTTATACAGGTGCATCGCGTTGGTCGGCGGATAGTAGTAGACGTAACAGCCGTTGGTCGGGCTCTCGCTGCCGGCCGAGAAATTAAAGTACAAGGCAGACAAGTCGGCAGTCCCATTCGGATCCGAGTATTCGAAGGCGAAAACCTGCGGCCCCAGGCCGGAACCCGAACTCGGAGATAGCGAGACGATGGTCGGAGCCTGCTCGACACCTGTATTCCAGGTCCCGAGGTTGGCGCCGCTTCCCTGACCTTCCAGGTCGTACACAATTCCGTGGATGGTCATGTTCCCCGGGAACGTCGTCGAGAAGGTGACAGGCACAGTAAGAGTGAAGTTGTTGCCTGAGCCTACCGCTGAAGCTCCGTTGCCGGTGATCGAGCATTGACTGTTCGAGATCGTCCCCGATCCTCCAGGTAGAACAGATCCCACGGTGCCGGTCGCGGCGTTATTGAACAGAACTATCTTGTTGGTCGCCGGATTGTATTGCACATAGCAACCGTTCGCATAGGAGCTGCCTCCCACGGGGTAGAACACGAACTGCATTACACCCAGGTCTTGATACCCGCCCGGATTCGTGTCCGAATAGGTGAAGACGAACGGCTGCGGTCCCGCTCCGGTGCCGGAGCTCGGCGATACCGAAACTGCGGTAGGCGCCACAGGAGTTACGGCCGTTCCAGTCAGACCCACGTTTTGTTTCGAGGCGGGCACGTCGCCCGAATTGTCCGTAAAGGTCAGATTGGCCGTACGCGTCCCGCTCGCTGCTGGCTTGAACGTTACCGAAACCGTGCAGCTGGAACCGGCGGCGAGACTAGCTCCGCAATTGTTAGTCTGAGAGAAATCTCCCGCGTCCGTACTGGTAAACGCGATATTGCTGATGGTCAGCGTGCCCCCACCGGTATTGGAAAGTGTAACCGGCTGCGGCGCGCTGGTTCCGCCAACTGAGGTTGAGGAGAACGTAAGCGGGCCGGACGGACTAGCCGTTGGCACGCCAACGCCGGTCCCGTTCAGCGTCACATTCTGGGTCGATCCGGGAATGTTATTGGCATTGTCTGTGAAGGTTAGTGAAGCCGTGCGGCTGCCCGGCGCCGTGGGATCGAACTTGACTGAAACGCTGCAAGTCGCCGTCGGCGCAAGTGTCGTTCCGCAAGTGTTCGCGGAGATGGTGAAGTCGCCGGCGTTCGGTCCGGTGATCGCGATGCCGGTAATTTTCAAGGTATCCGTCCCCGGGTTAGACAAGACGGTGCTCTGCGCCGCCGTAGTCGTCCCTTGGTTGGTGCTGGCGTAGGTCAGAGAAGTGGGGTTCGGATTAGCTGCCGGGATACCGTAGCCGAATCCGCTAACCGCGAGCGATTGGGGCGATCCGGTCGCGTTGTCCGTCACCTTAATCGTGCCGGTCCGCGTGCCGCCCAGCGACGGTGAGAACGTCACCGAAACCACGCACTGCTGTTTCGGCGTCAGCGTCGCCCCGGAACATCCGTCCGAGTAGATCCCGAATTCGGTCGAGTTGGTCGAAGTCACCGACGTAATCGTCAGGTTGGCCGTTCCCGTATTGGTCACGCTGAAGTTCTGAGCCGGGCTGGTGGTCCCGACTGTTTGCTGGGAGAAAGTGAGTCCCGATGACGGCGCGAAAGCGACCGCCGGACCGGGCGCAACCACTGTCCCGTTCAGAGTGATGGTGCGCGGGCTTCCCGAAGTTGAGTCGGTTTCGGTAACCGTGGCGCTGACTGCGCCAGTGGCCGTACCCGTCGGCGGAGCAAACGTAACCTGCATGTAACACGTCGCCCGCGCGCCCAGATTGTTCCCGCCCGTCGGGCAGGTGTATGTGTTCAGGGTGAAATCCCCCGGTTTCGAGCCGCCCAGAACGATGCTCGAAATCGGCACGCTCGAGTCGCTCTGATTCGTCATGTAAACCGCCATGATCGAACTGGTTGAACCGGCCGGCCAGTTTCCAAAATTGACCGTCGTCGGTGACACCACAATCTGTTGGCTGGTAGGGATGCCGGTGCCGGCAAGCGCTACTGTATGCGGACCGCCTGAAGCGTTATCCGCGATCGTCAGTGTGCCGCTTTCAGGGCCGGTAGTCGTGGGCTTATACACGACGGATATGTAGCAGATCTGGTTATAAGCCAGAGTGGTCTGCGAGCAGCTGTCGGAGCTGATCGCGAAGTCTCCCGAGATGGTATCGGTTCCGAAGGATACACTCGTATTGCCGTTGTTCTTTACGGAGACGGCCTGAGTGGCACTGGTGCTGCCTTGCATCTCCACCGGGAATTGCAAGCTCGAGGGGGTGATTTGCAGCCCTTTCGTCGCGGCAATCCCGGTACCCGATAGATTGGCCACGGGACTCGCGGTTGTATTATCGGCGAAAGTTACCGGGAAGGTGATGCTGCCGCTTTGCGGGCCGGCCGAGGTTGGCCCAAAGTATACATACACGTTGCAACTGCTTCCGGGTTGCACGGTCTGAGTGCTGCATCCGTCATATCCCGACGGCACTGCGAATTCGCCTGTGCCGCTGGAGCCAAAGATCGTATTGGTTCCGCTGATTGCAGCCACCGAGAACGGCCGGTTTCCGCTGTTGGTCAAAGTCAGAGTAACGTAGTAGCTGGTAGTGGTCCCCACCGTCTGATCGACAAAAGATGCGTTGGTTGGCGCGAGCACGGCCGAGTTTCTTTCAGCCACGCCGGTTCCGTCTAACGTCCCGACGAAATTCGCCGTCGTGCCGCCGGAATAAGTGACCGGGAAAGTAATGCTGCCGGTCCGCGATCCCGGAGCCGATGGCGCGAAGTACACATATACGTTGCAACTGCTGCCCGGTTGCACGGTCGTGCTGCCGCACCCGTTGTATCCCGATGGAACCGAGAATTCGCCCGTGCCGCTGCCGGCAAAAACAACATTGGTTCCGGTCAGCGTCCCTACCGTCATCGCTAGATTGCCCGAGTTGTAAAGCGTAAACGTTTGGTAAGAGGAAGAAGTGGTTCCCACTACCTGCTGAGTCGGGAAGTTGAGTGTAGTCGGATCCAGATAAGCGGTTAAGACCTGCGGGGCGGAATAGCCGGCAAGAGGCACCGAAAGGAGCGTAGTGCCGCCGCTGTTCTTGAAGGTGAGCGTGCCCGTGGTATAGCCCGAACTCGTCGGAGCGAAGGAAACGTACACATAACAGCTGCTGCCGTTGGTAACAGTCGTGTTGCTGCACGAGTCGTCGACGGAAGGC
>JBAUUG010000472.1:0-5412 GCA_049582585.1 Bryobacteraceae bacterium
AGCTGAATAGTAGGCCGCCATCATCGCGGCGAGCACCAGCGCATAGCGAACGATCAGCAGTGAAACCGATCTCAAAACTGGTTCTCCCTGAACCAATCGTATGTGGAGCGAATCCCCGCCTCGAGCGATATGGAATGGCGCCAGCCTGTTGAGTGCAGGCGGGTGATGTCCAGGAGCTTGCGCGGCATGCCGTCCGGCTTGGACGAATCAAATACAAACTCACCTGTATAGCCCGTGCATTGCGCGATGATTTTGGCAAGCTCAGCGATAGTCACATCCTCGCCCGTGCCCGCGTTTATGATTTCAGGTGCATCGTAACGTTGCATCAGAAATACGGCAGCCGACGCCAGGTCGTCCACATGCAGGAACTCCCGCCGCGGAGCACCGGTACCCCAGATAACCACTTCGCGCCGCCTCTCTCGATGAGCGTCGTGAAACTTGCGTATGAGCGCTGGCAGCACGTGCGAATTCTGCAAATCGAAATGATCGCCGGGGCCGTAGAGATTGGTCGGCATCACGCAAATGGCGCCAAAGCCGTACTGCGCGCGATAAGCCTGGCAAAGTTTTATGCCCGCGATCTTCGCAATAGCATACGATTCGTTGGTTGGCTCCAGAGGGCCGGTGAGAAGGTATTCTTCCTTTATCGGTTGCGGCGCGAGCTTCGGATATATACACGAGGAGCCGAGAAACTCCAGCTTCGTGACCCCATTATGGTGGGCGGCGTCGATCACGTTCAGCTGAATAGCTAAATTATCTCGGATGAATTCCGCCGGAAACGTGATGTTCGCGAGGATGCCTCCGACTTTGCCGGCACACAGGAAAACGTACTCCGGCTGCTCGGTGGCAAAAAGCGCATCAACGGCATTTCGCGAAGTCAGATCAACTTCTTTCCGGGAGCGGAGAATCAGATTCTCAAAACCTTCGCGCCGAAGATGCCGGACAATAGCCGAGCCGACTAAGCCCCGATGCCCGGCGACAAAGATGCGGCTGCTGGATTGCATCATGCATTGTTTTCCAGCACGAGCAAAACCACGGCTTGAGCTTCGCACGTTCGCCCCTCGCCGACCGGACCCACGGTCTCAGCCGTCTTGAACTTCACGCTGACCGAAGTGAGCGGAAGGCCGACGGCGCGCGCTAAACTCTCACGAATGGCGCCGCGAAACTCCTTCAGCTTGGGACGTTCCAGGATGATCGTCGAGTCCACATTCGCCAGCTGGTAACCGTTGCTCCCGGCCAGCGCAAGAGCGTATTGGAGAAACCGCAAGCTGGCCGCTCCTTTCCATTCCTCAGCGGAATCGGGAAAGTGCATGCCGATATCGCCTAGCGCAAGAGCGCCCAGCAGGGCGTCGGTAATGGCGTGAAACAAAACGTCGGCATCGGAGTGGCCGGCGAGTCCGAATTCGCATGGCACGTGTACCCCGCCTAAGATCAGCGGTCGGCCCGGTTCAATGCGATGCGTGTCCCAACCTTGTCCAATTCGGCAAGGTGGGGCATTCAATTCTGCCATTCTTCAAACGAGCTCAAGCGCAGTGCGCTCCAACGCGAGATAGAGCCGGGCCAAATCCATATCGCTCGGTTTCGTGATCTTGATGTTGCGATCGGTTCCCAGCACAACCGAGACTTCCACCTGCTCGAGCCTTTCCACCAGAGACGATTCGTCGGTTCCGATGAAAAGATCCTGGCGAGCTTTCTCGAAAGCCTGGCGCAAAAGCTCCAGCCGAAAGACCTGCGGCGTCTGAGTCAAAATCAAACGCTCCCGGGGCATGGTCGCCCGAACTTTGTTGCGATGTACCTGCTTCACCGTATCCACGGGGACGATCCCGACGATGGCCGCTCCGGTTTCGCTCGCTTCCCGGATCACTTTCTCGATCACCTCACGCTCCACGAACGGGCGGACGGCGTCGTGTACCGCGACAAGATGGATGTCGCCGCTTATTGTGCCCAACGCGTTCTCGACCGATTGCTGGCGCGTCTCGCCGCCCTGAACGGTTCGAACCGTGTTTCCAAGCCCATGTGTATTAAACAGATCCTGCGCCCACGAAAGGTCCTCTTCGCGCAAAGCCACGACAATCTCAGCCACCAAAGGAGAACTGATGAATTTGCGAATTGTGTGGATCAGGATGGGCGAGCCGTTCAGCAGCATGAACTGCTTTCGGCTGATCCCTTCCTTTTCCGGCGCGCTCCGCCCCATGCGCGTTCCTAATCCCGCCGCCGGAATGATAACAGACACTTTCATGAACCTACATCATAGAGGAGACGCTATTCGACGATATTGTATTTCTCCCGCAACCGGCGCAGATTCTCGCGTTGCTTGGTTTCCGCATATGAATAGAATCGCGCTTTCTGGAACTGGTGGTTGGCAATGGAATAATCCATTCGGCTGAGAATGCGCTCGAGATGCTGTTGGGCTTCAATCACCTCCACCGGCAAGCCGCTCTCTTCCGGCAACGGCTTCGAGGGCTTCATCCACTCGAGCGGAATTGCAATCCCCAAGCCGATCAATTCCACAATCGCGAACCAAACGAAGGCGGCCCGTCCCTTTGTGCGCCGCTCTTCAGCCGCTTCCTCAAATACGCTCAACATCTCAGATGCAAATAATGCCCGGTGATCTTCGGGATAAAGCCGAAGCAGCATCTTGTAAGCCAGCCGCATATTCGTTCACGCCTCCCGCGTTCTGAGCCGCGCACTGGCCGCCCTTGTCAATTGCCTCATCCGGTCCAACTCCACCTGCAGGTATCGGCGGCCAACCGGCGTGAGTCGATAGGCTTGTTTGTCTCGGGAAGTATCTTGCTGCTCGAAGCGCTCGATCCAGCCCTCATCCAGCAGCCTGCGAAGCGCCCCGTACAGCGTACCCGTGCTCAACCGCACACGGCCATTACTAAGACCTTCGGTGTCCTGCATCAGAGCGTATCCGTGGCGGGGTTGATCCGCGAGACTCATTAGAATCAATAGAACCGGCTCGCTTAGCGGCTTATTATGCTCAACGACATGTCGCATAACGCCATCTTAGGGGATTGCGCTTCGGCTGTCAAGCGGTGGGGCCGGAACCCATAAGCGTTAACTTAAGGCTGAACACAAGAATTCTGATCTGTTCTCAGTTGTCCGAGAACGCGACTTTACAGCGAGTGAGCCGAACATCGGTAAACGCCGCGCCGTCAGGACGGATCTATTCGCGGTTGAGGGTGCGATTCGTATCACAGGCTCGCGATCACTCTGAGTTCTGTCAAGCTGATTTCTTGACATGTGGCTCTGTGGTGGCGAGCAGTTCCACTTCATTAGTTTCACGTGAGCTTTTGACACGCTAGGCTCGACCGATGAAAATTGAAAGGCGCGGCTTCAAAACGGGGCACCTATTCTTTACATTCGTTACCGCCTCGTTGGTTCCCTTCCGGAAGTGAGGGACTCCCCGTACAACAACGCGCGTTTTGGGTTCCGGCGAAGAAGATTTCAAGAGGTTTCTACGTAGTGTCTCCATCGAAGTGCGGCGCATTCGTGTGCGCCCACTGCAAAACCGGCCCTCTCTCCGTCGTCAAAACCGGCGCTTTTGCGGTCGTTCTAGATCGGCGCTAACAAGTGCCGCTAAACACAACCGACGCGCCATGCTCGCGCGCGATCTTTCCAGCCTTGATCGCCCCCGAAGGCCATCGGTGATTTAACTGCTGACGAACACTATCTGCCCTCCTGCCTCACGGAGCGCATTTTAGGACGACCAAGCGTTGAGGACCACGAGTCCGACGAGGAGCGTAGAATTGATGGTGCGGACGCAGAAGCTATTCACTATAAACGAGCGGCCTCGTCAAAAAAGATACTGGGAGTAAAGCACCTAGATGCCAACACCAGACATTACAGGCGGTACCGATTGTGAGGAATCGCCGAAAATCAGAGCAGTTGGAGAAGGCCTGCAGAAGCTGGTGCATAGGGCCTTCGACAGCGCCGGTCCCGGAGGTCAATCGGTCAAGAACTTCCTGAACGGAACATGGCTGGGGGAACCCTTGCATGTAGTTCTCACGGACGTTCCGATCGGAGCTTGGACGACGGCTCTGGTGTTCGACGCCTTGGAAATGGCCAGTCATCGCGACGCCTTCGGCACCGCTGCCGATACTTCTGTGGCAGTCGGTATAGTGGGCGCGCTCGGTGCAGCTGTAACGGGCGCGACCGACTGGCAGGATGCGGATGCTCCAGCTCGGCGTTTGGGCATGATTCACGGCCTCTTGAACCTGAGTGGAGCCGCGCTGTTCGCGACCTCACTGATTGCGCGCAGACGCAAGTCGCGAAATGTAGGCCGGATATTGGGGGCCCTGGGATACGGCGTGATGGCCTTCGCGGCGCATCTGGGCGGGAAGATGGTTTATGAATACCGAGTGGGCGTTGACCGTACCGACGGCCAAACTTTTCCCGACGAGTTTGTGTCCGTGCTGGCAGAGGCCGACCTGGGAGAGGCGCAGCCGAAGCGCGCTGTGCACGATGGTGTTCCGATCCTGTTGGTACGCCGTGGAACCCGGATCTTCGCCTTGGCCGAGACGTGCTCGCATTTCAACGGCCCGCTCTCGGAAGGCACGCTTGCGGGTGACAGCATTGTGTGCCCCTGGCACCGCTCGCGATTCGCGCTGGAAGACGGCCGCGTGCTCGATGGGCCGGCTGTGCATCCGCAGCCGTGTCTCGAAACCCGCGTTCGCGATGGCCAGATTGAGGTACGGAAACCACCCTGCAAAACCATGCACTCGATACCCACAGCGAAGTCGTCGTGAAAGAGCGAGGAAGGGCAATGGCGCACGATTTCAAAGTGGGCGACCACGTTGAGTGGAACTCGGAAGCTGGGTGGATCCAAGGAACGATCACGAAAAAGCAAACCTCCGAAGTCACGTTTAAGGGGTACACGGTCCACGCTTCAAAAGAGGAGCCGCAGTATGAGATCAAGAGCGACACAACCGACCACCTCGCGATGCACAAAGGCGCGGCTCACGAAAATCTGAGGTGACGAGTGGAGATCCTGCTCAAGAGGGCCTATGAAAAACCGAGGGTGGAGGACGGGTTTCGTGTCCTGGTGGACCGGCTGTGGCCGCGGGGCGTAAAGAAAACCGATCTCCACCTCGATGCATGGGCAAAGAACGTCGCCCCCAGCACACAGCTACGGAAGTGGTTTGGTCATGATCCGAAGCGTTGGACCGAGTTCTGCAAGCGCTACAAATTGGAATTGAAGAACGCAGAGGCGCAAGCAACGATCACCAGGACAATTCAGGCCGCACGGGGCCGGTCCGCGATGACGCTGATCTACGGAGCGAAGGACACGGAGCACAATGAAGCAATCGTGCTGCTGCCTGTCTTCAGGCGCGTCGCGTCCCGAGAATCCGGCGCTTCACACATACGCGAAAGCAGCGGCAAGGTGCAAAAAAAAAGCGTGACCGCAGCTTT
>JBAUUG010000473.1:0-5721 GCA_049582585.1 Bryobacteraceae bacterium
GGCATGGCTTGAAGACTACGCTGCCTCAGTCACCGCAGCCGGCGATTTGCCGGCCCCTTCGGTGCTGCGCAACGGCATTCGATTGGAGCACGTGTCGTTTACATATCCCGGCACATCGCGCGTCGTCTTGGAGGACATTTCGGTCACGCTTCCGGCGGGTGCGGTAGTGGCGATCGTGGGGGAAAACGGGGCAGGAAAGACAACGCTGGTGAAACTGCTCGCGAAGCTGTATGAGCCGTCCTCGGGCGCGATTTTCGTGGATGAAACGCCTCTGGCTCGCGTCCAGGCGAGTGAATGGCGGGGGCGTCTGGCGGGTGCGTTCCAAGATTTTTTCCGCTTTGAATTCAGGGCCAAGGAAACGGTTGGGCTGGGGGACGTTTCGCGGCTGAATGAGGAGCCTGCCGTGGTCGAGGCTGTGGAGCGCGCCGGCGCGAGCGATGTGATCGCCGGTCTCAAGTCCGGTCTTGATACGCAACTGGGCCCGACTTGGCCGAATGGAGTGGATTTGTCGTTCGGGCAATGGCAGAAGCTTGCGTTGGCGCGTGGATTTATGCGCGATGAGCCGCTACTGCTGGTTCTTGACGAACCGACCGCCGCTCTGGACGCGGAAACTGAACATGCGTTGTTCGACCGGTATGCCGCGGCGGCGCGCACCGAGAAGAGTGCCAGCGGCCGTGTAACGATACTGGTGTCGCACCGTTTCTCGACAGTGCGGATGGCCAATCTGATTGTCGTTCTGGATGGCGCTCGACTAGTGGAGGTTGGCAGTCACGAGGAGCTGATGGCGAAGGGCGGCCAATACTCGGAGCTGTACTCCATCCAAGCGGCTACTTATAAGTGATGATCTATTGGCGCAGCAAAATGGTGAATTCAGTTCCTTTGGCATCGAGAACCACAGTGCTGCCCGGAGGGATTTGCCTTTGCGCGACCAGCGCGGCAACCGGCTGTATAAAGTTACGCTGAACCGTGCGTTTCAACTCACGCGCGCCGAACTCGAGGCTGGTTCCGGTATCGAGCAACAAATTCCGCCCCGCGAGAGTGCATTGCAGGCGAAAGCCTCGAACGCCTAAGCGGGCGTGAATGAGGCGAAGAAAATTCGCGAATATCTGATCGAGGATCACTTCGCAAGCTTCGCGCTGCAGGGGCTTGTAGGTGATGACGGAGTCTACGCGATTCACGAACTCGGGTGCAAACTTGCGGCGCACGGCCCCCATTCCAATGCTCTGAAGCCTAGTGGAATCGCCGCTCGTCGTGGGGGCGGGCAACATGGCTTCAAAGCCGAAGTCGGGTTTATTGGCGCGTTGAATTGCTTTTGCGCCGAGATTGCTGGTGAGGAAAATAAGGGAGCGGTCGAAATTGACGCTGGTGTTATCTCCCAATCGGAGCGTGGCTTTATCCAAGATGCCCAGCAGCAATCGCGTCATGGACGCTGCCGCTTTCTCGATCTCGTCGAACAGAATGAGGGAAATGTCGCTCGATTCAGAGGCGGCGCCATTGACTTTGGCTTGCGTGAGCATGGGCTGCGTCTCGCGATGCCCAAGATAGCCGGGCGGCGCGCCGATGAGTTTGGCTACTTCGTGCTCCATTTGGAATTCGCCGCAATCGACCTTGAGCAGGTTCTTGCTCGAGCCATGCAAGACTTCGGCGAGGGCCTCCACAGTGCGGGTTTTGCCGGTTCCTGTTGGACCAAGCAGTAAGACCACGCCGACTGGCCGTCCTTCTGGGGCGAGACCCGCCTGATGCATTTGGATATAGGGAACGATGGTTTCGATGGCTTCGGGTTGCCCGACCAACAGACGGCTGAGCTGGGCCGTGAGTCCGTCCGGATCCTCCGGCACAATAGGCCGGCGGGTACGCCCTGAAACAGTGTAAGATCGCATCCGTCCTCCCCGTTGCAAATTGTCGGTGTTGTGCAAGAACCGCTGAATCCTTTTGGTCTCGACTGTAGCGGGTCGGGTGGGGAAGGTCAGGGGAGGGGAGCGTCCGGAGTTAAGCGAAAGGCCGCAGTTGCGATGCGGAAGTCATCCAGGGTGAAGGAGATGCGCGTAAATGGGCTCGGGTGGGACTATTTGGCGGACGGTTGTGACTGGCTGTGAGCTCGGGCGGAAGTAGCGTTGCACAGCACATGAGTCGGCCAGCTTTCATCAGGATGAGGGCGTCGAAGCTAGCGCGAAGGTCAATTCCAGGTTTCGGTTGGGCGGAGTTGCATTCCACTCGTGGAAAAGCGCGCCGCGGAGGGCGCGCACACTCTGAAGCTCCGCTGGGGTGAGCGCGCGTGGAGCATGGTCGTTGAACTGTTCGCAACTCCAAAGAACGTTGGAAGCTCGCTCGGCGTCAAAGAGACCCACCATCTGTTCCACTTCGATTGTCTCGGCTGGAAGAGCGCCGCGGGTGCCTTTACCAGTGGTGTCTTCGATATCCCAACCGGCGGCGATCAAACCAAAGAATCCTCGCTGGTACCCGAGGCAGGTCTCGACCGCAAAGTGGGTCAAATCATGGAACGCGAAATGTCCGGCGTGCCTAGCCTGGTTCTGCCAGGTGACGGAGCCATCTTGACGCGTGCAGCGAAGCACTCCCGTGCCGTCAGGGCGTTTGATGATTTCAATCTTCAAGATGGCTCTGCTTCTTGTTGCTGCGGCGAATCACTCGTGTATTTTTTCTTTCCGCTCCAACATTGCGATGAAATGTGTAATCTTGCGCGCGCGCGTCTCCGGTTTCTTCGCGGTTTGTATTCGCCAAAGAAGCGCGTATCGATTTGCTTTGTCCAGAGTCTCGAAAAACGCCTTGGCGTTCTGGCTGTTGTCTAAGGCAGCCTGAAAATCGCTCGGGACTGCAGCCTTGCTGGGTGAATCGTATGCAGTATGCCATCGGCCGTGTTGTTTTGCATTCTCGATTGCCTCCAACCCCGCGGGCTTCATTTCCCCGCTTGCAATTAGAGCCAAGGCGCTTTCGCGGTTGATTTTCGACCACAGGCTTTTGGCTGAACGCGGCAGAAATCTTTGGAGCCAGCTCTGTTCACTTTCAGGTCTCTTCTGCCCGTCGATCCAGCCGTAGCAAAGCGCAATTTCGAGCGCTTCCTTGTAAGTCACGGATCGGAATGTCGAACCCTTTTTTGCGATTCGAAGCCACAGGCCGGAACTCTTGCGATGGCTCGTCTCGAGCCAGGCCGCCCAGTCCTCCTTGTTCTCAAAGAGCCCGATAGGGGGATCGTGTGCCTTGCTCGTCCGGGTCTGAATAGACTTTTTCGTCACCGTCATTTTCGCACTTTATGCTGGGGCGATGCTCGGTTTCGCGTGACGCACGCCGATCAGTATGGCCAGTGCGCGATAAGGGTATTCTGCGATGTACAGGAGAACTGAGTGGGCTGCCGCCCGAAGCGGATTATGACAAGACACGCAGAGACACCGACGGGACACATCGAAGTTATTCCCGCCGCACCGGATCAAGAGCTAACCCTGGCTAATCTTCTTCAACTGTACATACACGATTTCAGCGAGTTTCACCACTTAGAGCTGGAAGCGGACGGCAGATTCGGCTATGAGCATCTACCACTCTATTGGCTGGAGCCTAACAGACACCCGTTTCTCCTAAAGATAAATGGCGAATTAGCGGGGCTGGTTTTCGTGAAGAAAGCGTCGGCAGTGTCCAGCGAAGGGACTGTCTGGGAAGTGGCAGAGTTCTTTATTGTTCATGGATACCGGAGGCGCGGAATTGGAACTGCGGTAGCCCATGAAGTGTGGCGGCGGTTTCCGGGTCTGTGGCAAGTTCGGGTGATGGAGTCGAATCATGCGGCGCACCAGTTTTGGGAGCGTGCCATCTCGGCATTCGCGGGTGAGGCGATCCACTCAGTTCGGGTCGAAAAAGATGGCGAACGGTGGCGCGTATTCTCATTTGAATCGAAGTGCGTGCCGTAACATTTTGGGACGCGACGGCCCACTTGGCGGTGACAGTTGCGCTTCCTGAACTGCTTTCCCGTTAATGGCACGGACGGGCTTCGCGATAGACCATGATGCTCTATCGGAAGCGGCAGGGGCTATTTGAGATATTTCCCCGCTTGCCGTCTATGGGAACATCTGACATTAGAATATAACCAAGCATCTCCTCAGACTCTGGGTTGCAACGCTCGTCAGAGCAACACCTGTAACTTGCTCATTACCGCTGCGTCTGAAGAAGCGGGTAGGCCCGGTGGTTGCGAACCACAACCGATACGGTTTGCCCAGGAGCGATGATCCTCGGAGGACAACATGCAAGCTAGGCTAGTCTGCTCGGCCCTGGTACTGATCGCAGTGTCCGCTCTGGGAGGCCCGGCCCAAAGACTCCGCGTATTCATCACCGAAAGTACGGCTCCCCAAGCTTCGGGGGATGCTGCGGCAGGAGATGTGAAGGGTTCTTTGAGGTTGACAGGCGGCACAAGCCCGCAAAATGTCGAAGTCATGAAGGCGTTCATGCGACACTGCCCCGCCGTGATCGTAACCGCGAATCGCGAGAAGGCGGACTACCTCGTCCGTTTGGACCACGAAGCTATCAATCCCACGACACCCTTTGTGCACGGAAACAAAGTGGCCGTATTCGATAAGGACGAAGACCTGATGTATAGCAACTCCACCCGGACCTTGAACAGCGCTGTGAAAGACGCATGTGCGGTGATTACTGCCGGGCCAAACCACTGAGGGCCTTGATCTCTTGGGGGCCCTGCTTGCCCACGCTGGATCGGGTGCGCGGCGTGAGCCAAGCATTCGGCAATGACGCTCCTATCTCGCGAATTGATCGGCGGTGACTGAGTCGCGAGCCAACTGAACCGCCGAATCAGGATTCGAAGCCGGAATCCCTGTTCACATTCATCGGGAATCCGCAACTCGCTCGCTGCTCCGCTACTTAGTTGCCGAATAGCCGTGGAGCTGAGGGCCAACGAGATTGGAGAACTTGTAATTGTCACGCCGGTCAGCGTCGATGGTCCAGAACATAGCGCCGATCATGCCACGGTAGCCAGGCTCACGCAGCTTGTATCTGGTTCCGGCGGGTAACCTGCCGGTGATGATGTAGTCCATCGACCGACCAACAATGGCGGGCGTTGTGTCACCGGTGAGAAAGCCGACGGCGACCTTGCTCGACGGCAATGGCGGGAAGAACCGCGTGGGATCGCCGTCAACGTTGAAGCCGTGCAACAGGAGTTCTGTCATGGCGGCATGATAATCGACGGTGCCGGGCTGATAGATCTCGCCGTCGAGACCCTCGAGCGGCGGCGTATTGTAGTCCTGCACATCGATGAACGACAGGATGTCGCGAATGTTGTATGTGAGAGCGAGGTAAGAGCCGAACTGGCCTCCATAAGTGGGAAAGCCAGAAGGTATTTGCGTACCCTCAGGCACGAGGCTGAGCATGAAGCCGGGGCCGAAGTGATCGCGCAGTTGATGCAGGGCAGAGATAAGGTTCACAATGGATGGCGTAGTGGGATGTTTGAAGTCCATGTCTCCGGGGTCGATCGAGAGAGACGGGCTTTCGAAGTCTATATCGATGCCGTCGAAGCCGTATTCCTTGACGATGCGAGTAACGGAGGAGACGTAGTTCGGAACGCGGTGAGGGTCGGCGAGCGTAAAGTGCTCGCCGCCGCCACCCAGCGAGATCATGACCTTTTTGCCCTGGCCTTTCAAATAGGCAATGTCCGCTTTGAATTGCTCGGCGTCAAGACCGGCGGGTGTGTGGAACTGCATGGTGCCTTCC
>JBAUUG010000474.1:0-4111 GCA_049582585.1 Bryobacteraceae bacterium
AAAGAAGGCCGACGACACCGGACTCGGAGTCGTTGTCTACATTTCGATGGCATTTGGGAATCCTTACGGCGACTCTTGGAGTGTCAACGAGGTGCTGGACGCACTAGACTTGCTCGAGGCCGAAAATCTGCACATGATTTCTCTAGCGGACACCGTCGGCGTAGCGACTTCCCAGCAGGTGAGTGATCTGGTCGGGGCCGTGCTGAACAAATACGACTACCTGGATGTTGGCGTGCACTTGCATAGCCGCCCGGATAAAGCTGCCGAGAAAGTGCTCGCCGCTTACGATGCCGGCTGCCTGCGCTTTGATTCGGCGATTGGCGGGCTGGGAGGCTGTCCCTTCGCGCAGGATGCATTGGTTGGCAACGTCCCGACCGAAACAGTGGTTGAAGCGCTTCGTACTCGTGGAGCGGAGTTGCCAACTCTGAAGCCACTCGATACTCTTCTGAAGGCGACCAGTGGAATCGCTGCCAGGTACTCCGAGTCGCACGCGGCAGATTAGTTGCGAACGTATCTAAAGATCATCACGGATTCAGCGAACTTTTTGCCGGGTACACCCGTTCGAATCCGCGAGCATCAGCCCCAGGTTTGCGTGAGCTCATGAGCTATCGAACAGTCCAGGTTGCATATGACGGCAGAGTTGCCACTCTTACGCTGAACCGCCCCAACAAACGGAATGCGATTAGTTTTGAATTGATTGACGATTTGCTTCATGCGCTAGACGAGATATCGAAATCCGATGCGATTGTGCTGATCGTTACCGGTGCGGGCAAAGCGTTTTGCTCGGGGATGGACCTTGAAGATCTCAAAGCGCTTCTCGGAAGAACCCCAGAGCAGAACCTCGAAGACTCGGAAACGATGGTCCGGCTTTTCCGCTCAATTTATGAGTTCCCAAAAGTGACGATTGCGGCGGTCAATGGCCCTGCGATCGCGGGTGGAACCGGGCTGGCGCTGCTCTGCGATTTCACTCTTGCAGTCCCAGAAGCGAAGTTCGGATATACCGAAGTGCGAATCGGTTTTGTCCCGGCTATCGTTTCGACCTTTCTGGTTCGCCAGCTTCCCGAGAAGCAGGCTCGCGACCTGCTGCTTACCGGCAGACTCTTCGAAGCCGAAGAGGCGTTGCGGATGGGATTGATCACAGAGATCGTGCCTGCCGACAAGCTGATGGAACGGGCGCAAGAATTGGCGGCAAAGTTGATGGAAAACAGCGAAGCCTCGCTTCGCGCTACCAAGCGCCTGCTGACCGAGCAAGCCCGCGTTGAACTGGATGCGCAGATTGGTGGCGCGGTCCGAGAAAACGCTTCCATCCGCAGCACCGCCGACTTCCGCGAAGGTATTTCTTCCTTCCTGGAAAAACGCAAACCGGTCTGGACGGGGAAATGAGCTCGAATCATCATCCAGCGATCAACGAAACTCGTGTGCGCGTCCGCTATGCGGAGACCGATCAGATGGGAGTGGTCTATCACTCGAATCATCTGATTTGGTTTGAGGTCGGTCGCGTCGAATTCATGCGGCAAATGGGATTTTCGTACCGCGACATGGAACGCGATGACGGACGCTTCATTGCGGTCGCTGAGGTCACCTGCCGCTACCGAGCACCCGTTTATTACGACGAAGAGGTCATTATCCGAACACAGCTGAGACACGTGCGCGAGTCAGTAATCATTTTCAGATATGAGCTTTCACGAGCAGAAAACGGCGCCCTGCTGGCTGAGGGCGAAACGACGCACATTGTTACAGACGCAAAGATGAAAGTGGCAGCATTACCCGACAAATATCTGACTGTATTCCGCGCTGCCGCTGGGAAGTAACAACCGTACGCGGAGATCCCTTTGAACGCACTGCACATCAACGGAAACGATCTGAGTCTGGAAGCGGTACGCGAAGTCGCGGCAGAGCGGCGGGCTGTCCTGTTGGCTCCCGACGCTCGCGAAGCCGTAAACCGCGCACGCGCTGTCGTGGACGAGATCGTTGCCAGCAACAAAGTTGCTTATGCCATCACCACCGGCGTCGGGAAGCTCAGCGAAGTTCGCATTGCCGGTGAACAGATCCGCGAGTTACAGGTCAACTTGGTCCGTTCCCATGCCGTCGGCGTGGGCTCTCCGCTTCCCATTCCAGACACCCGTGCCATGATGCTATTGCGGGCGAACTCACTGGCCAAGGGACATTCCGGAGTACGCACGATTGTCATTGACACGCTCTGCGAATTACTGAACCGCGGCGTCACCCCGTTGGTTCCGTCGCAGGGCAGCGTGGGAGCCAGCGGAGACCTGGCCCCTCTCGCGCACCTCGCTCTGACTCTGATCGGCGAAGGAGAATGCTTCGACGAGAAAGGTGCCCGCGTTGCTAGCTCCGATGCCCTGAAGCGGGCGCAGATTAAGCCGCTGGTGCTCGAAGCGAAAGAAACTATTTCGCTGATCAATGGCACGCAAGCTATGCTCGCGATCGGATCGCTGTCATTGCTGCAGGCAGAGATTCTCGTAAACTCCGCCGACGTGCTGGGAGGCCTGTGCTGCGATGCTCTCAAGGGAACCGACACAGCTTTTGACGAGCGCATTCACAAGGTGCGCCCTCACAGCGGGCAGATCCAGACGGCCGCCAACCTGTGCCGTATGCTTGAAGGCAGTCAGATTCGCGAATCCCACCGCGAGTGTGGCCGCGTGCAAGATGCCTACTCGCTGCGATGCATTCCACAAGTCCACGGCGCGGTGCGCGATACCCTGGCTCATTGCCGACAAGTCTTCGAGACTGAGGCGAATTCCGCAGTTGATAACCCCCTGGTCTTTATCACCGACCCGAAAAACAACCAAGGCGACGTGATCTCCGGCGGAAATTTCCACGGTGAGCCTCTCGCCTTTGCCCTGGACTTCCTCGCCATCGCCTTGAGCGCATTAGCAGGAATCAGCGAGCGCCGCATCGAGCGCCTCGTAAATCCAGCGCTTAGCGAAGGCTTGCCTCCATTCCTTGCGTCTGGCGCCGGGCTGAATTCGGGCTTCATGATGCCGCAAGTGACAGCTGCCGCACTGGTGAGCGAGAACAAAGTCCTGGCGCACCCCGCTTCGGTCGATTCGATCACCACCTCGGGGAACAAGGAAGACTATGTCTCGATGGGAATGACCGCGGCACTAAAACTGAAACGGATCGTCGAGAATACCCGGAATGTTTTGGCGATTGAAGCCATGGCGGTTGCGCAGGCCATCGACTTCCTTGCCCCGCTCAAGTCATCGAAACGAGGGCAGGCTGCCCACGCCGCGATACGGTCGGTCTGCCCGACCATGGAAAAGGATCGTGTCATGTACACCGATTTTGAGCGGATTGCAGATTTGCTCGCGAGCGGCAAAATCGCTGAATGCCTGCGCTGACCGTCAAACATGAAAACTTTTACCGAATACCTTCGATTCCACAAGAAAACTCACCGCGCCTACGTCCACATCACTCCCCAACTCGAGGAGATCGTTACCAAGAGCGGAGTGAAGGAAGGCATGGTCCTCGTGTCAGCCATGCACATCACCGCAGGCGTCTACGTAAACGACAACGAGAGCGGCCTGATTGAGGACATCGATCAGTGGCTGGAGCATCTCGCACCGTTCCGCAAGAACTACAAACATCACGAAACGGGCGAAGACAACGGTGACTCCCACCTCAAGGCTCTTCTCATCCACCATGAGGTGATCGTGCCCATCACTGCGGGTAGGCTCGATCTGGGTACATGGCAGAGGGTCTTCTACGCCGAGTTTGACGGACAACGGGACAAACGCGTCATCGTGAAAGTCATGGGGGAATGAGCGGATGTCAGAAGAGTTGACCGAACTACAGGAACATGCAGAGCACGCGAAAGAGAACCCGCAACTAGCGCCGGTATCCGTGACTATGGCGATCCTGGCTGTATTCGTTGCTGCCGTATCGCTGCTTGGGCACCGCGCGCATACCGAAGAGGTGGTTCTGCAAGCGACTTCATCGGACACATGGGCCCATTACCAGGCCAAGAATATCCGGCGCCACACGGATGAATTATTTGACGACCTTACCTCCGTAGAACCTACTACAGATCAGACCCTTTTGAGCAAGTTGCGAGACAAATACTCAAAAGAGGTGGATCGTTATCAGGAGG
>JBAUUG010000475.1:0-3502 GCA_049582585.1 Bryobacteraceae bacterium
CGTCCGAATTGAACGTCAGGGCTACCATCAGGCGGCCTTTATCGTCGTAGATGCCTCGCCAATGCGCCACATACCCATCATTTCTGTAAGTCGTTCCGAAATGGACGCCCCACTCCCCCGCCACTTGATACCGGCTATCCAAGTCGTAAACGGTGTGAAATATCGCATCCGTGTCGGGAATTTCGACGATGGGCCGCTCCGGGAAAACGCGCTTCATGCTCGAGTTAAAAATACTCCAATCGCGGGTGCCCCAGAAATCGTCGCACATTAAAAATCCGCCGCGCTGCAGGTACTCCCGGAGGGTCTTAGCCTGGGCATCCGTGAGATCCCACTCGCCCACGAAAACCGCGTAGAGCCAGGGATAGTTATACACATCGCTGCCATCATCCAGATTGACGGGCTGCTCTACCGATCGAGCATGAACCCGGGTGAGGCGCCGAACCGCTTCCAAAAAATGGCGATCGGCCCGTGGATAGTCGTTCGTCCAACTCGAGTGTCCCTTCGTCCAGTCCCAACCGGCGTGCCGGAACCCCGCGTCGGGTATGGAAGGGAACATCAATCGGGCGAAAACCCATTCGGTCTTCTCTTCGTAATCCGGAGGCAGCGGAATCTGGCCGAGGCGGTATTCATCGCCTGGATATTCCCGAAACGGCTGCGGCGGCGTACGTTCCACGGCATACACAATTCCCATAGCGGCGAACCCCGCTGCTACGCACGCACAAAACTTCCGCAGGGACATCCAAACGGCCTAACCGAGGATATCACCCGAGTTACCCCCAGCGTCATCTCCGTCCCATTCGGGACATAGGAATCCCGAAAACGTTCATCGCCCTGGCTGAGTACGAAAGTTTTCGTTGATACTACGAATAGCTTCGTAGTATGATTGGAACATGGAGCGTCAACAGCCGCCGAAACCTACATCTACTGAACTCGATATTTTACGCGTGCTCTGGGAGCGCGGACCCTCTACTGTGCGCGAGGTGTACGAGGTGCTCTCCCGTTCGAGGCCGATCGGCTACACGACGGTGCTCAAGTTGCTTCAAATAATGACCGGCAAGGGCTCGGTGGTTCGAAATGAGGAGGCGCGCGCGCACGTTTACGAAGCCCGGCAGCCGGCCGAGAATACGAAACGGCAACTGGTGGGCGATCTCCTGCAACGAGCTTTTGCCGGCTCAGCGAGTCAATTGATGCTGCACGCACTGGCGCAAAAGAAGACCTCGCGCGAGGAGATCGAAGAGATTCGCCGCATGCTCGATGAATTTGAAAAGAGGACGAAATGATAACAGCGGTTTCCTGGTTTACGCCCGATACCATTCGCGCACTCGGCTGGAGTCTGGTTCATTTCTTGTGGCAAGGAGCGGCGCTGGCTCTTTTGCTCTACGTGGTGACGGCGTTCACGCGCACTGCGCTCGCGCGCTACACCGCGGCCGTCTCGACGTTGGGACTGATGGCGTGTTGCCCCATCTTTACGTTCTTTGTGCTGCGGCATCAGCCCGAATCGATAGCGCAGGCTGCGGTTTTGAAACAGATGATGGGTCCGGTCCGGGCTTTGACCGCCTCTACCGGCGCATTGCCTATCTCTGCTCGCCTTCCGTTTGGCTCCATCGACTGGCTGAGCTGGTTTGTCTCATTGTGGTTTCTGGGCGTGCTGCTGTTTGGAATTCGCGCACTCGGCGGTTGGATTCTATTGGAACGCCTGCATCGCGAAAAGATCGAGCCGCTTTCGACTGCCGTGCGGCAACGCTGCCTTGCTTTGCAGCGGCGCATCGGCCTTTCCAGAAGCGTGCGTTACTTACAATCGCGGCTCATCGATTCTCCGGGTGTCGTGGGTTGGTTTCGTCCTGCCGTGTTGCTACCCGTCACGGCGCTTACGGGCCTTTCAGCGGAACAGCTCGAAGCGGTGATTCTCCACGAGCTCGCCCATATCAAACGTTTTGATCCCTTCGTGAACCTGTTTCAAATCGCGGCTGAGACCGTCCTGTTTTACCACCCGGCGATCTGGTGGGTGAACCGCTGCATCCGGGCAGAACGCGAGAATTGCTGCGACGACATCGCGGTTACCATGTGCGGAGACGCTTGCGATTACGCGAGAGCGCTGACTTTGATGGAGACCTGGCGAGCGGCGCCGGCCCTGGTGTTGGCGGCCAACAGCGCCTCGCTGAAATCGCGCATCTCGCGCCTGCTTGGATTCGAGACGGTGGCACGCAGCGTACCCCGCGGGGGACTCGCCGCAATTGGATTGCTCTGTGCAGCCGGCGCGCTTGTCGCCGGTACGTTCAACGTGAGCGTTTCCCGCGTGGATGACTTTGATTCGGGTTCGTTCGAACAGAGTTCGACGGCTGGGCCACCCGCGCCGCCCGCGCCTGCGCCGCCCCCGCCCTGTTCCGAGAATTGCGTCCACAACGATGCTCGCCGCGCGGCATCTCCACCACCTGCGCCCGCGGCACCACGCGCACCAGCGGCCCCGCCATCCGCGTCCGAACCGCCCGCGCCAGACCCGCCCGATTCACCTCAGGCAGGGCCTCCGGAACCACCGGCGCCAAAAACCTCCTATATCGACGGCCTACAATCCGCCGGCATCAAGAACCTCAGCGTGGACGATCTCATTGCACTTAAAATTCAGGGCGTTACTCCGGAATACGTGCGCCAGATGCGAAGCGCCGGTATTGATCCGAAGGTGCACAATCTGGTCGATATGAAGATACAAGGCATTACGCCTGAGTACGTTCGCGAGATCCAGGCGATCGGTCTAGAGCCGGCAGTTCATGACCTCATTGATCTAAAGATCCAAGGCATCACGCCGGGATATATCCGTGATGTTCGAGCCGCGGGTCTTGATCCGAACTTGCATGAGCTGATCGACTTGAAGATCCAGGGCATTACTCCTGAATTCATCCAGAAGGTGCACAGGCATGGGTTCACAAACCTCAGCGTGCGTCAATTGGTCGAAATCAAGATCGCGAACGTTTTCTAACGCCCGTATCTCAAAAAAGGATATATTATGCGCGGACTAAATAACAAATTATCTTCTACGCTTCTGGTGCTCCCGCTTCTGGCTGGGTTCAGCAGCTTTTGCGCAGCGGCGACCCAAACCGGAGACTGGATACTCAGGCATTCCGATACACCAGGCAAAATACATTTTTCTGTCGAAGGATCACAGGGCCGGGGGCATGACTTCAGCAACAGCTCTGATTGTAATTCGGCCGACTTCCAAGGACTTGATTCGTCGACGCCTGCGAAACACGACGTCCGTTTCACGATTTCTCGCGACGCGGGAGAGTTCGTCTGTGAAGGGTTCCTCAGAAATGGAGAAGGCGCTGGACTATTTACGTTCACTCCGAATGCTCAGTACAGCCATGAGATGGAAGCGCTCGGATTTCCCGGCGTCACGGACGAAAAGCAAATTGGTTTTGCTCTCCACAACGTGAGCCTTGCGTTCGCCCGTGAGATGAAAGGCGCGGGCATTGAGGGGCTCGATACCGATAAGCTGCTGGCTTTTCGC
>JBAUUG010000476.1:0-2022 GCA_049582585.1 Bryobacteraceae bacterium
CCTGTTGAGTGTGGCCATACGCCATCACGCCTGGGAGGTTGGCTATTTCCGCCAGCCACCGGCCATCGTCCTCTTGCTCTGTCTCGATGCTGTAGGTTTGTTCTGGCATATCGGTGTCCCGAAAAGCGGGGCGTCTGGAACCATTAACGCAAATGGACCCAAGGACAGATTTAAATATGCCACTGAAAGGCCCCAGAAGACAATCGGCTCCGAGAGCCCTTGGAATCAGTCGTCCCTTCTCCATCGTGTAATAAAACTACCCCGTGCGCAGGCAAAGTGAGCGTAGGCGGGAAGCTAAACAAGCCCTAACCTGAAGCAAAGAGGACAGCTCGAGCGCGCGTGAATATTTAATGCGATTTGTGACCGCGCTATCGCAGACGCCCTGGCTTCCGTAGCAGCCGCCCATGTACTCTGGCCGCGACACTCGCCGGAATCCGCAGGGTCACGTAATCCCGCCTCCCATCTCTCCGGTTCTCCTTGCCGTACACGAAGACATCAGGTTCGTCGATAAACATGCGCCGAATCGTGCATTCGTTAAGGTTCCAGAGTTCTGCGAGTTCCTTGGGACTGTAGTGGCGCTCGAAAGCGGGAAGTGCAGTGTCTGTAGAAGACCGCCCGACGCTTTTACCCTGAGGCTCTTCGCGCACCGGTACAGTTTCGGCATCCGGGTAGGTACTGATCGCTCTTGGCTTGGCAATAGAGAGTCGGAGGCGCATCTCCCTTTGCCTTTGTTCGAGTTCTTTTTGATCCACCTCTACAAACCGCCCGCCGCCGCATTATCCCTGAAGGCCTTCGCCCGCCTCACGTACTTAAGAACAATCTCAATACTTTTGTGACGGTGATGAGATCCGAGGTACAGCACGATGGCCTCTGGGTTCGCAGGGATATCGATGAAATCGGCTACGAGGCTGCTCCCTGGGCGTTTCGGCAGCGCGCTCATTCTCGTTCTTCAGCATCTTCCGGTGGCTTTGGCTTTTGATCGAGCGCCCATTTCAGCAGCCACTTGATCGCCGCCGCCCGACTCACAAAGCGATGTTTATAGCGAAAGTCATCCAGCCGCCTTACGAGTTCGGGGCTCACTATGAAACTGAGAAACGGCTTGTCGCTCGGCATCTCTCATCATAACCGTTATAACCGCTATTGACAAGGAAGTACTAACGGCGTTATAACCATTATAGTCCTGGGCAATGGTGGGGCGGTTCTATACCGCAAGGGTACGCCAATTAGCACCGGGCAAACACAAAAGGAGTAGGTCGTGACCTTATGAAAGCGACACAGGAAAAGAAAAGCCGCGGGCGATCCGCCTCAAAAACAGTAGCCCCCGGCCATTACAAGTCCGGTATCACAACCGAACCCACGAGCGAGTCGAGCAAAACTGGTCGGTACAAAAAGCATCGACGGCAATTGGCCGAGCGCAAACGCATCGAACGGCCGCACAAAGGCTTAACGCAAATCCAAGAAGAGCTTTGCTATCTGGCCTCGGATATCCTGCTCAACGGAGGAGCGCAGAAGGACGTTAGTTTGATGCTGACGGCACTGTTACGCCACGATTGGAGGCGTAGATCTTACACGCGTCCCACTGAGGCCGGGGCAAATGCAGCGGTAGTGGATCATGGGGCCCAAGAGTATGCTGCCAGGTTGGTCGACGACCACCATAGGCGTCTTGCCTCGGGATGGCCCGCGCCAAAGTCCAAGTCGAAAGATGGACAGGACAACCCGAAACTGAGAACAGTAACGGAAATGGTGCGGGCCGACATCTTAGCCTCGCTGCGGCAACAGTTCGAGGACTTTCTCGATGACGCGGATGGCATCGAGAAAGTGTGGCTACTCAATGAGGTATTGGAAGACGTCAACAGCGGCATCGATCTTCCCGAAGCATTCTACTATGCCGTTCGCAGCATCGACGAACTCTACGTTAGGGTCCCGTGGGAGCACAAGAAGCGGATAGAGGAGTTTGTCGGGCTTCTAGAGAAGGAAGAAACAAATGCGCGCGTGGATGGAGGAAAGACCCTGTGAGAACAG
>JBAUUG010000477.1:0-7048 GCA_049582585.1 Bryobacteraceae bacterium
CTCAAAATGTACCTTGACGCGAGAATCGTCGCCTGTCGGAACGATCGTCGCCGGCGCAGCGGCGTGTTTGTTTCTGATCTTCACCTGTGCGGCGCGAGGCTCATCAGGCGCATCGATCGATAGCCAGTTCACTCGATTAGCGGTCAGCGAATCACGCATCAGGTGATCGTTCCGGCCGACAATCACGCGCTGAGTGGCCGGGTCGGTCGCAATTACGTAAAGCGGCTCTCCCGCGGCGATACGCAATCCACGCCGCTGTCCCACTGTGAAGTGGTGCGTTCCTTCATGCTGACCGAGAACGCGCCCTTCCGTATCGACGATTTCTCCCTCGGTTTGCGCCGGATCAATGCCTTGCTCCTTGAAATAAGCATTGATGAATGCGGCGTAATCGCCATTGGGAACAAAACAAATCTCCTGGCTGTCGTTCTTTTCAGCGACCGGCAGGCCGAACTCTTTCGCAAGCTCCCGAACCTCCGACTTCACCATTCCGCCGAGCGGAAATGAAGTGCGCGCCAACTGATCCTGCGTCAATCCGAACAAAAAATAGGTCTGGTCTTTTGCGCGGTCCGTGCTGGTGCGCATTTGATAACGGCCGCTTCCTTCATCAAGAGTTAAGCGTGCGTAATGGCCGGTCGCAATCTTCTCCGCGCCGGCGCCGTCCGCCATCTCGAGAAACTGGTCGAACTTGATGAAGTTGTTGCAAAGCGTGCATGGAATGGGCGTGCGGCCCTCGAGGTAATCCTCGACGAACGGCTTCACAACCTGCTGCTCGAACCGTGTCTCGAAGTTCACGACGTAGTAAGGAATGCCAAGCATTGAGGCAACCAGGCGCGCGTCGTAGACGTCATCAAGTGAACAGCAGCGTCCCACCGATCCGCCCTCCGGCGTCAACTCCGGCAATCGCCGTTGATTCCACAATTGCATCGTAAGTCCGATTACGCGATGACCCTGCCGCTGCAACAGGCCGGCCACAACCGAGCTGTCGACCCCGCCCGACATTGCCACAGCAATGGGAGCAGCAGTTTTACACGACAAGGCGCTTCTCCAGTCTGGAGGCTGCTCGAACTTTGCTCACTGAATTCGTCACTGCGTGTATCAACGCGGTGACATCCTCACCCGTGTTGTAGCGCCCGAACGAAAAGCGGACGCAGGAACGCGCCTCTTCTTCGCTTCGTCCCATCGCCAGCAGCACGTGCGACGGCTCAACCGAGCCGCTGCTGCACGCCGCACCCGTCGAAACAGCAACACCCTTCATATCGAGGGCAATCACCAATGCCTCGCCGGAAATGCCGTGGAACAGCAAATTGCTTGTGTTTGGCAATCTGCTGCCGTGCGCGCCATTAATCGTGATATCGCCCGCCGGTGAGAGAACTTCTGCCTCGAAGAAATCGCGCAGAGCGCTCAGATAGGACTGCTCGGCTGCATCGCACAGTTCAACCGCTCGGGCAAAGGCCATCGCCGCCGGCACGTTTTCAGTTCCCGCTCTGCGCTCCCGCTCATGGCGTCCACCATGTTGGATTCCGCGCAGTGGGGTGCCTTTCCGGACATAGAGACCGCCCACGCCTTTCGGCCCGAAAATCTTATGCGCGCTGACGGAGTATAGATCCACTCCAAGCTGCTGCATGTTTGAGTCGATCTTTCCGAAAGCCTGAATGCCGTCGCAGTGGAAAAAAATACTCTGGCCCTCTTGGCGGCGCTCGCGAACGAATCGAGCGATTTGCTGAATTGGCTGAATGGTCCCAACTTCGTTGTTCGCGTGCATCACTGAAACCAGTACCGTTTCGGGTCGTAGGCTGCGCCAAACTTCGTCCGGGCTGATCAATCCACTTGAATCGACGCCAACATACGTGACCGCAACGCCCTCACGCTCGAGCTGACGGCAACACTCCAGCACCGACGGATGCTCGATCGATGTGGTGATAACGTGCTTTCGCTCGCCTGGCATGCTTCGCGCCAACCCGAATATCGCGAGATTATTTGACTCCGTTCCGCCGCTGGTGAAAACGAGCTCGTTCGGCGATGCATGCAGGAAATCGGCAATGATCCGCCGCGATTTCTCCAGCTGTTGCCGCGCCAGCTGACCCTCCCTATGCGCGCTCGAAGGGTTCCCAAAAACCTGGCGCAGCGCCGCGGTCATGGTCTCGGCCGCCTCAGGCGCGAGAAAGGTCGTCGCATTGTGATCGAAATACAGCAGGAGGATTTACGAGGTTTTCATTACAATTCTAGCAGCGCATGGCTGCTAAACGTATCTCCCCAATCATCACCCTCACTACCGATTTCGGCCTCGCCGATCACTACGTGGGAACCATGAAAGGCGTGCTCCTGAGCCGTTGCCCGTCGGCCCGCTTGGTGGATATCTCGCATGAAGTTCCGCCGTTTTCGATTTACTCAGGCGCGTACACGATCGCGCAAGCAGCGCCATACTTCCCTCCTGGCACGGTTCACCTGGTCGTTGTGGATCCGGGCGTCGGAACCGAACGCAAGGCTTTGCTGGTCGAAGCCGCGGGTCAATTCTTCATCGCTCCTGACAACGGCGTTCTGAGTATGATCGTCGCGTCGGAGGACAGCCCGAAAGCGCACGAAATCATGAATCGCGATCTTTGGGTCGATTCACCCTCTTCGACATTTCACGGCCGCGATGTGTTCGCTCCGGTTGCGGCCGCAATCGCAAATCGTAGTGCGAAGCCCTCGGACGTGGGCCCGCGTCTGAAGCAGATCGAGCTGCTTCCGGATCTGGAGTCAGAACAAAAAGATCGCGGCGTATGGACCGGCAGGGTTCTCAGCATTGACCGATTCGGAAACGTGATCACGAATTTCAAAGCTTCCGAATTCGGGACCATCGCCACCGGAGGTTTTGCGATACGCGCACGCAATCACGAAATCACCGTGTTTCAGAGAACCTTCGGCGATGCGCCGCCGCACCTCTGTTTCGCTTACTTTGGCAGCTCAGGATATCTTGAACTAGGAATAAAGCAGGAGAGCGCCGCTCAATTTCTTCAAGTCTCGCCCGGGCAATCGATCATGCTGCGGATCTAGGACTCACTGGTTGCCCAGAAAATCTACGCAATCCGAAAAGTGCTCCTCGGCGTTCTATAAAGTAGACATGGCTACTCTGGATAGCCCTCCGGTCGAGGTCCCAGGCGAACCCTCGAAGAGACCCCAATGCGCACGCCCGCGCGTCCGAAGCGTTGCTCGGGCGATCGGATTGGGTTTGATCACCGGCGCCGCAGACGACGACCCCTCAGCCATCGGAACATACGCCAGCGCGGGCGCGTCCATTGGACCCTCGTTCCTATGGACCGCCCCGGTTACCTTCCCCATGATGGTCGCGGTCGTATACCTATCCTCGAAGCTCGGTTTGGTCTGCGGTCAGGGTCTGTTCGCTGTTATCCGCAAGAATTACTCCCGGTGGTTTCTCTTTACCGTACTGGCTGGAGTGCTGATCGGGAACACCATTGAAGCCGGCGCCGACATTGGCGGGATGGCTGCAGCCCTGAATCTACTCATCCCCATTCCGATCGGCGGGATTGTGGTTGCCGTGGGCCTGCTCATGTTAGTTTTGCAAATCTGGGGCTCCTACACGCTGATTCGGAATGTCTTTCGGGTGATTTCCCTGGCGCTTCTAGCTTATATCGCGTCTGCGGTGCTCGCGCATCCCGAGATCGGGCCTGTCCTCAGAGGGACATTTATACCCACCATTCACTTCAATAAAGATTTTCTCGCCATGGTTGTTGCGGTGATTGGAACCACGCTTTCCGCGTATCTGTATACCTGGCAGTCAAACGAAGAAGTTGAGGAGAAGATCGCGGCCGGGCGAAGACGTCTGGCTGAGCGCAAGGGGGCGAGCAAAGCTGAGTTGAAGCAGTCCATGTGGGATATCGTCTTCGGCATGTTCTTCTCGAATGCCGTGATGTATTTCATCATATTGTCAACCGCGGCTACTTTATTCAAAGCCGGGAAGACAAACATCAATTCAGCAGCGGATGCGGCTCAGGCGTTGCGGCCGCTCGCCGGCAACGCGGCCGCCCTACTGTTTGCTTTGGGAGTGATAGGCGTAGGCTTCCTGGCGGTGCCCGTGATGACAACCGGAGCTGCTTACGATCTGTGTCAAAGCCTGGGCTGGAAGCACGGCTTATATCGAAAGCCGGGAGAAGCAAAAAAATTCTACGCAGCCATCGGGGTGTTCACTTTGATCGCGATTGGAATCAATTTCTTCGGTATCAATCCGATGAAAGCTTTAGTCTTGGCCGGCATCGTTCAGGGCTTCTCGACGCCCCCTCTCATGCTGTTGATCATGCGCTTGACTAACAACAAGGCCATCATGGGCAACCGTGTGAATGGGCGAGCAATCAACATACTCGGCTGGCTGACTACAATTTGTATTTTCGCGGCTACTGTCGGGCTCGTCGTCAGTTGGTTTGTGTAAGTGCATCCGTAGTGCTTTAGGCATCCAGTGGTTGCAGATGGTTGCTTCTAAGTACTCTTAGAAGGTCAGTTTCAAAGCGAGCGTCAACTCTCGTGGATTACTAGAGAACGCCTGGCCCCACTGTTCGAAGATGCTCGAGCCCGGGGTAATCGTGCTTCGCGCTAAATCCCCGGAAGGCGTGCCCGCCGCATATCCGCCCCCGCCGGGGCCGAACGGGTGCACGTCGTTAACATATCCCCCGACGTACTGCGGATGATTGAAAATATTGAAGGCGCGAACGGAAAATTCCAGTCGAACGCGCTCCGTAATAGTGAACCGCTTGGCCAGCGTCAGGTCGACGTCGTCAATCGGATTCAGGTTTAGCAGGCTGCGACCGCCGTTTGCCAACGTCCCTTCCGGCGCGGCAACATACTGCGCGTTCGGGTTCAATGCCAGGTACGCCACCGTATCGCCGTTGCTATTGGTGAGGGGAGCCGCCGTTGTCCCGAGGCCCGGATTGCCCGACGGATTGATGATTACCCGATCCGGAGCGCTATCGTGGTTCAAATTAGAATCCACCGCGCTCTGAGGCGTGACGTGCTGACCGGATTGGTAAGTATAGACCGGCGCTATTTCCCAGTTCCCCACGATATTCTTCAGCCACCAGTTGCTGTTCTTGAAATAGGGAACATCGTAGATCATTTGCATCACGATGCGATTGCGATAGTCGAGTAGCGACGACGCGCGCTCCGGGCGAAGATCTTGGGAATCCTGTGGCCTGCGCGGCGCCAGAGTAGTCGCATTCAGCGCATCTGTGGAATCGTCTATATTGTGGCTCCAGGTGTAGGATCCTCGAAACTGCAGGCCGTTTGAAAAGCGCCGGCTCAGCTCGTTCGACCATCCGTGATACGTCGAATTGCCCTGGGGCGTGAACGCGGTGATGGTGCTTAGGAATCCAGCCTGCCCATACGCGGGAACGAGGGAGCCGTTCGCAGCCGCCGCAGCTTGAAGGTTCGCCAATGTGTTTGTCAGGGAATCCAAAGTCGCTTGGCTCGGAGCGCTGAAGAAGACGGGCAAGGCGTTCGACGCATTCACTATGGGCTGCCGGTTCAACTGAACTTGAATCGGCAGGAACAGCCCGCGAGTGCCGACATAGCGGCTCTCGAACACGTAATTGCCGGCGAACTGATGCTGAATTCCGAAATTCCAGTTGTACGCTTCGGGGCGTTTCTGATCCGGAATGAAACCGGAGGTCACCGCCCGAGCCGCAGCCCCCTCCGGAGGGGCCACTTGAGCATTGGCGGGAATCCCTCCACCCGCGAGAAAGCCGGTTGCGTTCAAGCCGGTTACATCGACCGTCGTGCTCAGCTGTGGAGGCAGGCTCAGGGTTCCGAGATTGTCATATAGCACGTCATACGTTATTCCGAAACCGGCGCGAATTGAGGTCTTTCCGCTGGTTCCCGGCGAATAGGCCACCCCCACACGCGGCATAAAATCTGTCTTCTGCGTGGTGGGCGATTTGAATGCGATCAGGCCGGGAACGCTGGCGCTGGCATTCAGGTCTTGTGTATTCTCTCCAAGCGGAACTGTCAGATACTCATACCGCAGTCCGAGGTTCACGGTGAAATTCGGCGTGATTTTCCAATTATCATTACCGTAGAAGCCGAGGAGCTGCTGATTCTGGTAATAGGTCACATTGCCCAAGCCGCGCTGCGCCAGGAAATCGGGATTGTTGTCGTACAGGTAGTCGGAAAGGAAGCTCCACTCGTAATCGCCCCGCGAACGCTGGGTGAAGCTGGAGGGCGAAATCGAGCTCCAGCCGTCGAAACCAAATTTCAGGCTGTGATTTCCTTTTGTCCAGCTTAGGTTGTCAGTGAGCTGATACAGATTTTGGACGGTGTATTGTGGTGCGTTCGGATTGGGACCATATCCGGCATTCAACTCAAAAACGTTGATGTTGGGAAACGCGTCGAGACCGGGAAATGACTGATTGCCGAAGACCGGAAACGTGTCGTTCAGGCGGTTGAAGCCAAGCCGAAATTCGTTGATCAGAGTTGGCGTAAAAGTGTGGTACTCCGACAACGTCGCCAGATAGGCGTTACCGGGAAGGATGCCAAAGAACACCGACGGAAAGCCTGACGTATCGATTACTCCGGTACGGTTTAGGACAAAACGTCCGCGGAGCGAGTCTTTATCGGAAACGTTGTAATCGATTGATCCGACGGCATATTCGTAGTTAGCGAAGCTTGGTAGGGCTGAAGGGATCTGTCCCACTGGGATGGTGAGGGCGCCAGTCCCGTTCGGTGCGAAAACACCCGTTCCCAAGCTCTCGTTGCTGCCGGAACCGGGAGCCACCGTGACCGGGGCGGCGAACGGCAAAGTAGAAGAATTCGCCGCCGAGGCTGCGACGCCAAGGTACTTCTTATACTCCGCCAGGTTCGTTTGATTGATGCCCGGAAGGGCCGCTAACGTCGCGTATCCGGCTGCGGTAGGGGCATAGTAAGCGAGGGAATTTACGCCGCCCACCGGGTTGTATTCGTAATCCACGAAAAAGAACAGCTTGTTGTGCTTGATCGGGCCGCCAAAATTCCCACCAAAGCGATTATTGTCCAGGCGCGGATGAAGCGGATTGCCTTGGACGAA
>JBAUUG010000478.1:0-10896 GCA_049582585.1 Bryobacteraceae bacterium
CTGATGATCTCGGCGTTTGCGAAGGGGTGCTCGGTTTTAGGCGAGAAAGCATACCTCGAAGCCGCCCAGCGCGCGACTTCATTTTTAATGAACACTATGTACAACGCGGAATCGGGCCGGCTTCTGCGCCGCTTCTGCGATGGCGAGCCGGCGATCCCGGGCTTTCTCGACGATTATGCGTTCCTCGCGCAGGCGCTGCTGGATGTATTTGAAGCCGGCTTCGATGTTTCTTATCTCGAGAGCGCCCTGGATCTGGCGGGCCGGGGGCTAGAGCAATTCGAAGATCGCGAGCAAGGCGGATTTTTCAGCACTGTCGAGAACGCGGCCGATTTGCTGCTGCGCATGAAAGACGATTACGATGGCGCGGAGCCATCGGGTAACTCCCTCGCCACCGATGTCTTGTTACGGCTGGCGCATTTAACGGGCGATCAGATTTTTCGCGAAAGGGCGGAGCGGTCGCTCGAGTGCTTTGCGCCCAAGATCAAGGGCCAGCCGACCATTGCTCCTCAAATGCTGGTGGCGCTGGGGCGTTGGCTCACTGAGCCTGCGGAGATTGTGATTCGTTGCGAAGCGATCGATTCGGAAATCGAAGAAATGATTGCTCAGCGGCGTCAGGTCTTTTCACCTGACGCGATAACAATCGCGATCAGCGATGCCGCAGCGGAACGGCTCAAGCCGATTGCGCCATTTCTCGGCGGACTCGAGCGCAAGGGCAGGATCACGGTCTACGAATGCCGCAATTTCACGTGCGAGCTGCCGAAAGTAATCGATTGAGAACCGACGGTGCTACGGCATTCTCGTCAGTGCGTCCTGCGCGAGGACTCGAGCTTTGCGCAGACTAGTGGGATCGTCACGCTTTCCCCCGATGCTGAGCCGCAGGAATGCGTTTCCCTTGAGCACATAGAGCGTTCCAACGAAACTGTGGACCCAATAGGCTTCCTCTCCCAACCCGGGAACCGCGACGGGCGGAGAGCTTTCATCTTCTTTCTTATCGTTCTCCGTCTCATGAAAAAAGCGCCGCCAAACGTCTCGCGGGCCAACCCGAGACAAGCTGCCTGGGTCGGGCAGAGTTACGGCGACGCTGATTGAGTTGGAAAAAGTGGGCAGAGAATAAAAGCACTGGGAGGTGAGAACGCCTCCGCTCTTGGCCAGGCTGGCCTTGGTTCCCGTTAGCGGCTCGCCCTGGACCGATTCGATGACGGACTTCGATAAGACGGAGCAGGCATCCACCGATTCGTGGCGCTGATCGCTGGTTGCCGTCTGTGCTTGTACTGCACTGAGCAGAAGGCAGGCCACAAACACCGATGGCCCGCCCCACGCCTTCATGGACACTGCAGCAGTCACCTTACTTGGGCTTACAGGTTTGATTGCCGACCAAAATGTATCTGCCCGCTGAAGTCGAGTCAATAGTCTCGAGCAGACCTGTACCCGCAGCGCCGACCAGCAATTGGGTTTCTCCGTAGACATTCACAATCTGGTTGCCTGGTTTGAGGCCCCCCACTTCACTGTCGTCGATAACAATTGTGATGGCTCCATCCGCGTTGTACGTGCTTGCGGGGTCTGCTGAGCCTAGCGTAGTAAGGGACGGATTGCCAGTAGCAAGAGCGCTTACATAGCCATATTGGAAGACCGGGGTTCCCGAAGTTCCGTCGGTGTTCATGTTGACAAAATACTCGGTGCCGTTGGGCGCCGTGAAGAATATGGTCCACTGTGCATTCGGCGCAATGGGCGCGCTGAGGTTCTGTACTTGCATCCTGAAGGTCAGCGCATTGGGAGCGGAGGCGCTGACGTAAGGCTCGCCGACGGAGATGGATTCGATGTCGAGCTGGGTGTTGGCGGGTGCGCCAGTCTGATCACCGGCCGGATCCGTTACCACGGTCATGCCGGGCGCCACGCAAGAACTTTGGGGCGCTGGCGCCGGGGTCGTCTCCACTTCACCGCAGAGCGGTCCCGTGCCGATTTTGTTTACCGCTGCTACGCGGTAGAAATACTCACCAGTAGTGGCGGTGGTGTCGAGGAAGGCAGTCTTAGCCGCGCCGACAGTTGCTAATAATGTTTCCCCGCCGCTCGTCTTTCCGCGATAGATCTCATAGGAGGTTAAGGGTGAAGCGCCGTTATCAGGCGCTTGCCAGGAGAGCAGCACTCCAGTTTTGCTTTGAAGAGCTGAATCAAGAAGCGGCGCTCCCGGAACTGCGGGCTCAACGGGGTCAAAGGCGGACAACAAGCGCTTGCCGCCGGATTGCCGAACAATGGTGCCTAGCGCGCTGCGCGAGGCGGAGGGCGAGGAAGTAGCGTCGCAACTTCCGACGACGCAACCATCGGCGAACGCGCCGACCGCACGGCCTTGCGCGTCAATGGTGAGATCCATGAAATCGAGCAGGTTGCGGTCCGCGCCGCAGGTCGTCCCCTGGTTACAGATTGAGCCGACCTGCACCGGATCATTGGGCGTTGCATCCACGGTTAACCAGTGAGCGCCCCCGTCGTAAGTGGTCGCGATGTATAAATGCCAGATCCCCATGAAATTCGTGGAGTCCTGATAGTTGCCTCCGGTGGGCGTGCCCAGGAATTCGAATGCGGCCCGATGCGGATCGCCGGCGGCAACTTCCGGGAAAGTGGAGTTTTGAATGCCGAGCTGCGCGCCGACGTCGACGGATGGGCTCCAGTTAACCCCTTTATCGCTGGACACCGCAATTTTGGGATGGTTGCTGCCGTCCTGGTAACCGAAGTAGATGCTGCCATCGGAGGCGATGCCAACAGAGGGGTCGGCGAGGTTCGAGGTGCTGTCCGGAATGGGACGAACCGCCCAGGTCAGACCGTTATCGGTGGAAATCACAAGGGCTTGGTTTGAGCCGCATTGCTTGTTGGGGACGGACACGGCTCCGCCGGGGCCGACCTTCACGTGCCCGTGCAGTCCTCCGCACTCGGTGAGATTGTAAAGCGGAACGCCCGCGCCGAAGGTTAAACCGCCATCGTCGCTGCGAGAGCAGAAAGCCGTTCCCACGTCTTGCGAGCAGTAGTAAATCGCATTCTCATAAAGCAGGTGCGGCGGCGGGGGCGGAGTGGAATTCGGATTGTAAGGACCACCGCCGACCGTCTCGTGGTCCACTCCTGCGGGTTGTCCGGAACCCTGTGACTGCGTCCAGGTGTTTCCGTCATCGTCTGAATAGGCCATAAGGCTGGTCGGGCCGGAAAGCTGGGACTGGAAAACTCTGCCCGGCGTGGGATGGGTGCCGAAGTGATCGCAGAACCCGATAGGATCGAGCGTATTTACTGTCTCGACCGGACTGCTAACGTTCTGCCACAGAGCGCCTGCGGGGGACGAGCAATCATCGAAGCTGACGCGAAACTCGGTTAGGTTCGCGGTGAAGAAGGCTACTCCGCCCTCATTCACGGTTCCATGTTTCAGCGTCTTCGTGTTGGGATTGTAATCGATGCCGATCGACGGCTCGCCGGATGCATTAGCCCCGCCCGCGGTGGCAGGTGCGGCGTAAGTCTGATAACGCGGCGGAATTCCTGTCGGAGGAGGCGGAGAGGGCGGTATGGCTTCCAGCGCCACCGTTCCCACGAAGCTTTGGCCGAGCGGATTCCAAGGGTCGACCACGATGCTGTAAGTACCGGAAACTGCCGGGATGATGACCGCCGACGGTTCGCCGCCTGCGGTATCGCTCGCTATCACGTTGTTGTTGTGGTCGTAGACGAAAACGTCGAACTCGCCGGTCGACTCCGGGAAGCTGATGGAAACGCTGATCTGCTTGGTAGTTTTGTCGCCAGCGGCCACATTCACCGTCAATGCGTAGGTGTCGCACTGCTCAGCGGGCACGGTGGTACTGCAGGTGGGCGTGCCGTTGACTGTATCGGTAAGGTTTGGAACCGCGAATGGCCCCGCCGTGTAGGTCAGTTTCGTCACGGCATCGGTGAGAGTTCCACTTCCGGGAGTAGCAGCCGATGCAGAATAGGTGATGCTAGCGAGCAGCGCCGCCAGTGCAATTAAGTTCCGGGTCCCCTGAAGAGCAGCGGATGGGAGATTCATTATTACGCTCCTAGTTTCGAATTCTTGACATACAAAAACTGAACAGCTAACTACTTAGCAGGCGCACAGGCTTGATTGCCGATCAGAATGTACCTGCCGGCTGAAGTGCTGTCGATAGTCTCGAGCAGACCCGTGCCGCCGGCGCCGACCAGCAGCTGGGTTTCGCCGTAGACATTCACGATCTGGTTGCCCGGTTTGAGGCCGCCGACTTCACTGTCGTCGATGATCAGCAAAATGGTTCCATCCGCGTTATAGGTGCTACCGGCGTCGGCTGAGCCTAGAGTAGTAAGAGACGGACCGCCAGTGGGGAGAATGGTCACATAGCCGTACTGGAACACGGGAGTGGTTGAGGCTCCTTCGGTGTTCATATCCACGAAGTATTCGGTTCCATTCGGAGCAGTGAAGAAAATCGTCCACTGGGCATTCGGCTGAACGGGCGTGCTCAGATTTTGTACTTGCATCGTGAACGATAGCGCATTCGGAGTGGAGACGCTGACGTAAGGCTCGCCAATAGAAATCGATTGGATGTCGAGCTGGGTGTTAGCGGGAGCGGCAGTCTGGTCGCCGGTCGGGTCGGTCACCGCCGTGATCCCCGGGGGCCGACAAGAACTCTGTTGCGGCGGCGCCGGGGTGGTCTCGACTTCGCCGCACATCGGTCCGGCTCCGATTTTGTTCACCGCCGCGACCCGGTAAAAATATTGGCCGCTGCCAGCGGTGGTATCGAGGAATGAGGTTTTCGCTGCGCTGACAGTCGCGAACAATGTTTCCCCGCCGCTCTTGGTTCCGCGATAGATCTGATACGAAGTCAAAGGCGAGCCGCCATTATCCGGTGCTTGCCAGGAAAGCAGCACTCCCGACTTGCTTTGCAGCGCTGAACCAACCAGCGGCGCGCCCGGGGCAGTCGGCTCGACCGGATCAAAAGCGGAGTATAAGCGCTTGCCGCCGGATTGCCGAACAATGGTAGCCAGCGCACTACGGGAGGCGGAAGGCGAAGAAGTAGCGTCGCAACTCCCGACTACGCAACCATCGGCGAACGCGCCGACCGCACGGCCTTGGGAATCGATAGTGAGATCCATGAAATCGAGCAGGTTGCGATCCGCGCCGCCGGCAGAGTTACTCTCGCAGCCCGTGGTTCCGAGGTTGCAAATAGATCCCACTTGCACCGGATCAGTAGGCGTGGCATCCACGGTTGTGTAATGGGCACCGCGATCAAAGGTGCTCGCGATATACAAGTGCCAAATGCCCTTAAAATTCGTCGAATCCTGATAGTTGCCGGCGGTTGGGGTCCCCAGGAACATGAATGCGGCCCGACTTGGATCCCCGGCGATGACCTCGGGGAAAGTGGAATTTTGAAGCCCAAGCTGTTCACCGACATCGAAGGACGTCGACCAGCTGGCGCCGCGATTGCTGGACACTGCGATCTTGGGATGGCCGCTGCCGTCCTGATAGCCCAAATAGATGGTGCCATCGGAGGCGATTCCGAGCGAAGGATCCGTCAAGCCGATTGAAGCGGTGCTGTCCGGAACAGGCTCAACGGTCCATGTCAATCCATTGTCTATTGAAACCACTACGGCCTGGTTGTTGCCGCACTGCTTGTTGGGGACGTAAACCGCTCCGCCCGGGCCGACCTTGACATGCCCGTGAATTCCTCCACATTGCGTGAAATTGTAGATGGGAACACCGGCTCCGAAAGTCGCCCCGCCATCATCGCTGCGCGAGCAAAAAGCGGTCTCTTCGTCCTGGGAACAGTAGTAAACCGCGTTGGCATAAAGCGGATGGGGCGGCGGGGGCGGAGTCGAGCTTTCAAAGTAGGGTCCGGCGCCGAGGGTTTCGTGATCTACTCCGGCAGGTTGCCCGGAACCCTGCGACTGCGTCCAGGAATTCCCATCTGTATCTGAATACGCCAACAGGCTCGTCGCCCCGGCAAGTTGTGATTGAAACACTCTGCCCGGATGCGTGCCGAAGTGATCGCAAAGCCCGATAGCGTCGAGCGTAGTCACTGTCTCAACCGGGCTGGTTATGGTCTCCCAAAGCGTGTTCGCGGGCGAGGAACAATCGTCGAAACTGACCCGAAATTCAGTGAGGTTGGCGGTGAAGAAGGCCACGCCGCCCTGATTCACTGTGCCATGCTTCAGCGAGGCAACGTTGGGATTGTAATCGATTCCAATCGAAGGTTCGCCTGCGTCGTTCGCGCCGCCCACGCTTAGGGGCGCCGGATAGGTTTGATAGCGAGGCGGAATTCCGGCGGGCGGAGGCGGCGGAATGGCTATGGTTTGAAGGGCGATGGTTCCGACAAGACTTTGGCTCAGAGGATTCCAGGGATCCACCACGATGCTATAAGTGCCGGAAATTGCCGGGATGATGACCGCCGAAGGTTCTCCTCCGGCCGTATCGCTGGCTAGCAGATTGTTGCTCGAATCGTAAACGAACACGTCGAACTCGCCTGCGGAATTTGGGAAGCTGATGGAAACGCTGATCTGCTTCGTAGTTTTGTCGCCCGCGGCTACATTCACGGTCAGCGCGTAGGTATTGCACTGCTCGACCGCAATCGTTGTGCTGCAAGTAGGAGTGCCATTCACGCTATCCGTCAGGTTAGGGACGTTGTAAGGTCCCGCCGTGTAGGTCAACGTCGGCTTTGCATCGGTAAGAGTACCGCTCTGGGCACTCGCAGCCGGAACTGAATAGGCCGCGAACGCGAGCAGCGCCACAAGCCCGACTTGCGTAAATCCACTTGAGTTCCTGGTCGCCCGAAAGATTGACGACATAACGCATGAGAGACTCATTTCATACTCCTTGTTTGGAAATCAGCGATGTGAGCACAACGTCAAGGTGGGTGCTAGTCGTAGAGATGCTTATTGCGTAATATGATTTCAGGTTATCCCGGCGGATGTTAAGCCTGTTTAGTGATCTGCCCCACGAAATTGTTACTTAATTATGATGCACATCCAGCTTAGAGCCCCTATTTCGCCAAGGTCTAGAGTACTAGTACTATCGGCTGCGGCTTTTCTAACTAGCTGCACGATCGGCCCAAAATACGACAAGCCTTCAGTTCCCACGGCTCCGACCTATAGTGAGCCGGCTCCCACCAACTTCAAAGAAACGGACCTCTGGAAAACAGCGCAGCCGCGCGACAGCCAAATTCGGGGAAGGTGGTGGGAGTTGTTTGGCGATCCACAGTTGGAGGCTCTGGAGGAGCAAGTCGAACCCGCGAACCAGACGTTGAAAGCTTCGGAGGCCAACTTCCGCCAGGCGCGCGCTCAAATCAACCTGAACCGCACGAGCCTCTATCCAACGGTCAGCGTAAGCCCGCAAATTACAGCCAATCGCATATCGGGCAACAATCCGACCGGACTGCCCGGCTATCAATACGGAGAGTTCGTGCTTCCCGTGGACGTCTCGTACGATGCAGATTTTTGGGGGCGCATCCGCCGCACCATCGCAAATGCGCGAGAGCAGTTCCAGGCATCGGCCGCGGATCTCGAAAACGTGAAGCTCGAGCTTCAGACCGAGCTGGCGGTCGACTACTTTGAAGCACACAGCCTGGATGCGCAGAAACGACTCTTGGACGACACTGTAATCGCGTATCAAAAAGCGCTGCAACTGACCGAAAACCGGTACAACGGGGGCGTTGCATCGAAGGTCGAAGTTGCGCAGGCTCAAACGCAGCTGGATCAGACGCAGGCGCAAGACATGGATTTAGGAGCCTCGCGCGCCCAATTCGAGCATGCGATCGCCGTGCTGATCGGGAAGCCTCCGGAAGAGTTCAAGCTGGCTGTGATGCCGCTGAAAGAAGGGCCGCCCAGCATTCCGGTGGGCGTGCCTTCGCAGCTTCTTCAGCGCAGGCCCGATATCGCTGCGGCTGAGCGACAAGTTGCTGCCGCGAATGAGCAGATCGGCATTGCGCGGGCGGCCTTCTTTCCCGATTTGCTGATCACTGCAACCGGCGGTTTCGAAGGCAGCAGCATCGTCAACTGGCTGACGTGGCCGAGCCGGTACTGGGCGGTTGGCCCGCAACTGGCTGAAACCGTCTTCGATTTTGGCCGGCGGCGGGCGCAAGTAGAAATCGCGCAAGCAAGTTATGAGGCCCAAGTCGCGAATTACCGGCAGGCTGCGCTGACGGCTTTCCAGGAAGTAGAAGACAACCTCTCCACGCTGCGAATTCTAGAGCAGGAATCGGCTAAACAGCATGAGGCTAGCGCCGCAGCGGAGAACTCGCTACAACTCTCTTTGAACCGATATAAAGGGGGGCTGGTGACGTACCTCGAGGTGGTGACAGCGCAGAGCACCGCGCTGACCAATGAACGAACCGAAGTTGACCTGTTGCGGCGCCGGATGGATGCCAGCGTGCAATTGATCAAGGCGCTTGGCGGCGGGTGGGACGTCAGCCGGCTGCCGCTCGGCTAGTAAGGGCGGGCGCTGCGATCGCTGCTAACGGGCAAAAGGTATACCCGCTCGATTATTTCGTGTAAAATCAGCACAACTATGGCTGAGAAAACTTCACAGACCAGAAGCAATCATAGGCGCAATGACCCGGCCTATCACTTTTTTCTGCTTCCCGCTCTCTTGCTGTACCTTATCTGGACGATCATTCATCTGATTCGTCACCCGGGAACGGAGCCGCTGGCGTTTTTCGGCTTGGCGATTGTGTTGATCGTAATGGCGACCAGACTCCGTAGTTATCCGCTGAAAGTGCAGGATCGCGTGATCCGGATCGAGGAACGGTTGCGAATGTCACAGTTTTTGCCGGAACCGCTGCGTTCCCGGATTCCGGAGCTTACCGAATCACAACTCATTGCATTACGATTCGCATCAGACGCCGAGCTGCCTTTGCTGGTGGAGCGCACGCTGAAGGAAAACCTCGATAGAAAGCAGATCAAAGAGGCGATCCGGGACTGGCGCGGCGATTATTGGCGGGTCTGAAACGCGGCGGCGGCAAGCTTATCGGCAAGCACAGCCGGCTATATAAGGCTTCGATGAACTCGGCGGGAGAGCGAGTGCCTCAGTTCAAATTATGCCGATCTGAATCCCCGTAAGCAGCAAGGGCCTCCTCGCCAGCGGATATTGCGGTCAGGTCAATGGGCCCGACACTGAGCTGTTGTTCGGGTTCCGACGGGGAGTAGGCGAGCAACTCCTGCATGCGCCCATTCATGCGAATGGCGGCATCCTCGATCGTCTCTAGATAATTGTCAGCTTCGGCTGCCAATTGCCCGCGGTATTGACGTGAAAGCATCTGACTGAAGCTGGTGAGAACGCGCAAGGGTTCCTGGAGATCGCGAGTGGCGACGGCGGCGAACTGCTTGAGATCGTCGTTGGAGCGGCGCAATACCTGCTCCATTTGCTTTCGCTGGTCAATATCGGTGCAGGTCCCGAACCATTTCGTGATCTCTCCATCGCTATTCCACATTGGCCGGGCGCGGCAAAGAAACCAGCGGTAAACACCGTCGTACCGGAGGAGTTTAAATTCGACCTCAAAGTCCTCACCGGTAGCAACAGATCTGCTCCAGGCTTCTCTACATCTCGCCAGGTCCGCTGGATGAATCACCTTGCTCCAGTCGCTTGCGGGCTCATTCTGGGGCCGCTTGGTATACGCGTACCATTGAGCATTGCGGAAATCAACATCGCCTGCGGCATCCGCGGTCCAAACTATCTCTGGAATCGCCTCTGCCAACTGGCGAAACCGTTCTTCGCTTTGCCGTACCGCCCGCTCGGCCTGCCGTTCAGCCGTAGTATCCAGCAGAACCACGTTCACGCCAATGACGTTGCCCCTCTCATCCTTGAGCGGATAAGAGTTTGCCAGATTGTGCTGCCAAGCGTCGCCGTTCCGGGCGCGTGGATTCTCGAGTTGCGCTTGCACGGGCTGGCCGGTCTCGATGACCTCATGGAGCATCGGCGCGAGAAGGTTGTAGGCAGATGGCACAATGTCTTGCAGCATACGACCGAGCGTCGCTTCAACAGGCACTCCGTTTAGCTGGGCCAGGGTCTGGTTGATTCGCACAAAGCGGAGATTGGTATCAAAAAGCGCCAGACACATGGGAGCGGAGCGATAGAGCGACTCGAGCTCAACCAATTCGCGGCGGCTCTCTCCTTCGCTGTTTCGCAAGTCCTCGATAGCGCTCCATTCGGAAGTCACGTCGCGGAAAAAAATGACGAGGCCGTCTTGGGCAGGGAAAGCTCGGATCTGATAGCGCACCCCCGGCGGCTCATGAAACATGTCGAATTCAACGGAAACGCGCTGAGCCATCGCCTTAGAGTAGTTTTGCCAAAGCGCACCCTCGATCAGCTCAGGATACACCTCCCAGAACGCGTGGCTGAGCATCTCATTGCCATATCCAAACCTCTCCCTGGCGTTATGGTTCAGGTAAGTCAAGCGCCAGTCGGCGTCAACCACGAAAACGCAATCGGATGTGCTGTCGATCACTCCTATGAGCCGCTGCTGCAAGTGAAGCAGAGATTCTTCGGCTTTCTTTTTGTCTGTAATGTCCTCCGCTGTGTAGCAAAAGCAAAGTTGCCCTGAATTCCCCTGGCCAGTGCAGGTTACCGTCACCGCTAATAGGCGAACGCGTTCCAGGGTCGCGTGCTTATATTCAAAGCGAACCGGTGCGTCGGTCCAGTAACTCTCCTGATATCGCGCGAGCCAGTTACGGATTGCGGCGCTGCGAGCAGCCGATGCGGTCGCCGCTTCGGTTTCGTTTGCCGCGGGAATTTCACCGAAGAACCGCTCTGTTGCCGAATTATCGTAGAGATGGAGGATAACATCGCCATCCAGCTCGGCGGATCCCATCATCAGAGGTGAATGCTGCAGGATAGTGGTGAGCTTAGCTTCGAACTCGCGTGACTTCTCCGCTGAAGCGTTGTAGGCAGCTTCC